>PLHF01000071.1 GCA_003138855.1 Acidimicrobiaceae bacterium
CCGTGTCCGCTCAACTCTGACGGGCTGACAAGCCTTTGACTGTCCCCGATGTGATGCCTGATTCGTTCAGGGGCATGTTGAGGCTCGGTGTTCTCAGTGGAGCAGGCTGAGAACGGTGGTGCGGCTCGAGGCTGCGTCAGCCGAACTGCATAACCTCCTTGGTTCGCATTCTGAGCCGCCCAAAGCCCGGCGGAGACCTGACCTCCCATTGCCGGTTCACCGGCGCCAGGCTCAGACGGCGCTTGACCGAGTGCGGCGCCGGACCACCAGTAACGCCCCGAGACCAACCATGGCTGCGGATGCCGGGAGGAGGAGGGCGGAGGGAGCCTCGGGAGTCTGAGCACCGAGAACCGAGTAGGTGGCGCAGGCCACAACGCTCATCGAGTCCGTCGTACCGAAACCGACGTCCGATCCCGTACCGAAGGAGTGCCCGCCGGCGTTGAAATACACGGCGCTTAGATCAACTGACCCTGTGCCCTCATCGTCGCTGGCATCGGTCACCGTCTGCGCCTGCTCGTTGGCGTTCAACTTGGCACTGTCGCCGGCGGTGACCACGGCATGTGGATACATCGGCCATGGTGCGGCCGCGGTCTGGACAGGACCGTAGCCGAGACTGTCCAAACCAACGAGCCCGCCCGGGGTGGTTTCCACGGCCACGCCATAGGCATCCGACGATGCGACCAGCCCGGCGGGAAGAGCGGGCCGGTAGCTCACCGTTCCAGTCAGCCGGTAGATGCCGAGGTCACTGAGCCACTCGTAGGTGAACAAGTTGACCCAGTTGCGACCGGGCAGTCCGTGCTTGACGCTCGCCAGCTTCGCCAGCCGCTGATGCAGGTATCCACCGCCTCTTGGCTCTGAGCATGGAGGCGCAGCGACTGCCCCAGCGGTGGCCAGTGCAGCACCGACGGCCTCAGACACCGCGATCACGGGCGGTGATCTCCTACACCACTGGCGGAACGGCCTCGGGGAGGCCGGGCCCGTGGTCCCGATGGCGCAGTAGGGGTCGGGCGCGCGAGAGTGAAACCTGAGGCAGCGGCCGGGGCTTTGCGGGCGCGCCGAAGGAGGACGGTATGCCTGCACTGAACTGGGCCACCCACCATCGGCTCTGGACGCTGGGCAGCGGAGCCGCCATCCTGATCGTGGCCGTCATCGGCGGCTTGTGGTTCTTCACCGCGCGGAGCCCAGGCACCCAGATCGACATACGCCAGGCATTGCTCCAGTACCGGCAGAATCAACAAGTGGAGCGAGCCACGGGGAGCACGCTCCTTCCCCCATCCGGTGTCTACCGGTATCGGACGTCCGGAAGTGAGCATCTGGATGTCGGCGGCATCAGCCGAGGCTTCCCCGACACGACGGAGATGATCGTGACCGATGCAAGGTGCGCCACCCTGGTTTGGGAACCACTCGAACAGCACAAGGAGGAAATGGTGGAGTGCCCGCTCCAAGGTGGGATTCTTTCCATGACGTCGGCGCTGACATACGAAGAGATCGCCGGCATCCAGACCACCAACCTCATCCAGTGTCCGTCCGACGCATACCTGGTCCCGCCCCCATCCGTCGGGGAAGGGTGGCACGCGACGTGTCATGCGAAAGGCCAGAAGATCGCTCTCTCCGGTCAAGTCCTCGGGGCATCGTCGGTGGACGTCGGCGGACGTGCCGAGCCGGCGTTGCATACGCGCCTGACGCTCGTCTTCTCGGGTTCCGAAACTGGAACCAATCCCGCTGACTACTGGGTATCGTTGCAGAATGGACTGATCCTCCGCGAGCAGGAGACGGTTGACGTGTCCCAAGAGGCCGGACCGCTCGGATCAGTGCGCTATACGGAGCAAATGGCAATCACGCTTTCATCTGTGACGCCCATCCGCTGACAGGATCCCCGGACGCCTCCAAGACATCCCGGCCGTTCTCAGCTTTGGCAGCTGAGAACGTGGCTGGATCAGCTGGGCAATTGCCCGGAGACCGGGGCACCACGACTCATGAGGCATCCCAGACAGAAGTGCCCATTCGAGCGCGACTCGCCTGTTCCTACGAGTGTGCTCTCCGTCGAGAGCGTTAGGATGAGACCAAGCCTCGAGGAGGTCCGATGAGCCACCAGCGACAACTCAAGAAGCAAACCAGCGCTCTTCTCGCTGGGCTGGGGAACAGCCCGGGCGAGGTGGCGACGTCATTGCAAGCAGCTGGGGTCCAGGGAGTTCCAAAGAACAATCGCTCCTGTGCGATAGCCCTCTACTTGACAGCCTTGATGGGATCCGAACCCCGGATTCGTTCAGTCACCGTTGGACACTGTTCATTGCTGATCAACATGATCACGCCGCCGGACTTCCGCCCCGCCGGCCGGTTGCAGGTCCAACTCCCTAAGCCCGTACGTCGGTTTGTCTCCGAATTTGATGCCGGACAGCATCCCATGATCACTCGAGAACAGTCCGTGAGTGCACAAGCTTCAGTGACAGCTGTTAGGTAGAGAATCCAGGGTGCAGAGTCCTTCGACCCTCCCTCAGCTGTCTCGCCGCATCCACTGACACCATGCATCCAGCGTCAAGGAGCGGGTGGTTGGGATTGCTCCTGCCCGCGACAGCACTGCCGTCGCTAGTCGGCCTTGTGGTCCTGTGTCACCGTCCGGGCAAGGATTCCGAGAGTCGCCCGAAGTGCCCCTTCTGAGAGGACCGGGAAGATCCCAGCTTCCTTCCAGACCGGGTCGATGGACGACCAGTCATAGTACGAGGTGACGAGAGTGCCGTCATTGACCGGCGCAAGCGCATAGCCGTAGACGTGGCCGAGCGGTGGGCGGATTTCCCCGAGGACCGTCCATGCAATCTCGCGATCGCGGGCGAACGTCGTGATCGTCACGGTCACGTCCTAGTGTCCCATCGGGTAGTCATTCAGGGACTCGCGATCCATATGCACAACCAATGAGTCGCCGATGCCCGTCACCGCCTTGCCCGAGGCGTCCATGAGCATTCCGGAGCTGTCGATCACCACATGGCCCTTTGGATCGCAAAGCAAGGCAGGCGCGCCATCAACGGGC
The DNA here is from genome assembly GCA_003138855.1 of Acidimicrobiaceae bacterium. Lineage (GTDB taxonomy): Bacteria > Actinomycetota > Acidimicrobiia > Acidimicrobiales > RAAP-2 > Bog-756. The sequence goes on from PLHF01000071.1 coordinate 3,026, forward strand.
CTGCGTTTCCGAGCCGTGAGGGCTGCAGGTGTTCTCAGCTACCCAGGCTGTAGATGCTCACTCGGGATCTCAGCCGTCACAGCTGGTCACTTGAGCTGGGCAGGAGCTCCCAACTCTCGGCTCACGCCATCGACAGCCAGGTGATCATGATCGACGGCGGGCAGCAACCATCGGGTCGCCGTAGCGGCCATGGTCGACCTCTGGTCGGTGACCGGGAGCTCCGTCGGTCGACTCACCCGATCCATGCCGCATCCTCATCCAGACATTTCGCCATCGTGGAGATACACCGCTTCGGGTACCGCAGTCCGTACGATGGGCACAGGGCCAGTGGCGTTTGAGAGTTGGCGATGCCAACTCATTCCTTTTTCGGAGGTGGTGTGTGATCGCATTGGCGATTGTCCTGAGCATTGTCGTGTTGCTGTTGTCGGTCCTCGTGGCCGGCCTGTTGCGCAGCCATGCCGACATCTTGAAGGCGCTGCACGATCTCGGTGCGGGAGTTGGTGAGCCGACAGGATCCGACCCCCATAACCAGAGCTCAGCGCGTGCGGCGGGCCCTCAAGGCCCAATCAGCGTCCCGCTGACCATGGGTCCACCGCTGCCGGGCGAGCGCAGTTCAATATCGGCGCCGACCATCGCTGGAGTCACGCCATCGGGCGATGCCTTAGCGGTGGCACCCTCGGGCTCGGACCAGCTCACCCTCCTCGCATTCCTGTCCTCTGGCTGCGCGTCGTGTGCCGGATTCTGGAAAGATTTCCACCGTCCCGACGAGCTGGGACTTCCGCCCCGCACCCGATTGGTCGTGGTCACCAAGGGCCCGGAAATGGAGATCCCAGGGGAAGTCACTGCCCAGGCACCCCCCGGACTTCCGGTGGTGATGTCCACTGAGGCCTGGGGTGACTATGAGGTGCCGGGCTCCCCGTTCTTCGTACTCGTCGACGGGAACTCCGGCCGCCGCATCGGCGAGGGAGTGGCCAACCAGTTCAGCCAGGTGGCTGAACTGGTTCGAAGGGCTCAGGTCGACGCCGGCGAGTTCGCCGAAGGGAGTCGCGGTCAGCCCCATGCCGAGGGCCTCGATGGACCGGAGCGGGAACTGGCGAATGACCGGGAGTTAACAGCGGCTGGCATTCTGCCCGGGGACCCGAGCCTCTATCCATCGTCTCTGGCCGACGTCTGCCCGCCCGACGTGGGGGATCCGCACCCGAACCGGACACCGATCGGAATGGCGAACTGATAGTGGCAACGCTGAGGGCCCACGGCATCGAGGCACCATTGCCCGGTGGATTCGAGGGTCGCATCTTCATGCGGTCGTCAATCGGCGAGGAAGCACCCTTCCCGGTTGCACAATTCGCCACCTTCGCCCTTCCGGAGGAGGTGGGTGACTTCGGCGGGGGAGCGGTCACCCTGATGGGGGCTGACGACATCTTCACCACCCTTTTCGAGTACGGCCCTGAGAGTCTCGGCACCCGACTCTTCGCCCGGCAGGGCTTTCCCCGTTCGCTGTCTCCGGACAACTTCCTTCCGTATGTGCTCCGTCGCGGCCTAGGGGGACAGTCGGGGACCCAGTGGTTCTTCACCGAGGCCGGCCGGCCGTTCACGCTCTATGTCGTCCTGGGCAGTCATGCCCGTCGCAGGTCGCTCGTGCCCAGGGTCAATGGTCTCCTCGCCAACCTGGCCATCAGCCCCTCACCAGAGCCCTCGCTCCCTTCGGGTGCCCGATGGAACTGATCGGTCTCTACCTCGTCGCCTGCGTCCTGCTGGTCCTCGCCGGCATCGCCAAGGCGTTCCGACCCGACGACACCGCACGTGCCCTGGCCGTTGTCGTCCCCCTCCGGATGCCGCTGCTCAGAAGAGTCATCCGATGCGGCTCGATCGCCGAAGCGGTGCTCGGGGCCACGGCGCTGGCGCTACCGCGCACCGTGTCGGCCGGGTTGGTGGCCTTGTCATACTTCGTCTTCGCGTTGGTGGTCGCCTATGCCCGAGCCAAAGGTGGTGCCATCGCCAGCTGCGGCTGCTTCGGCACGCCAGATACTCCGGCGACCATGCTCCACGTGATTGTCGATGTGGCGCTGGGGATCGCCGCGGTGCTGGTGGCGATGGCCGGGCCGGCCGGATCGATCGCATCCGTCCTGTCCTTGCAACCGCTGCACGGAGTGCCGTTGACCATGGCGAGCGGTCTTTGTGCGTGGCTCACCTACTTGGCCATGTCGGCGCTGGCAGAACTTGAAGCCGCACGGCGCGCCCTCGGGATCTCACGGGTGACGCCGCAGTGAGGACGTCTCCCAGCGGCCTGGGCGAACGGTGCCGTCCGAATGGTCCCGACCCGATGACACCGTTTCCGTGATGACGACCCTGGTCGAGAAGGCGTCGGGCTTCCTCGAGTCGCGGCTCTCGCGTCGGAGTTTCATCAATCGCTCCGCCTACGTGGGAAGTACCGTAGCCATCGGCGCTGGCCTCGATCTCGTGCTGAAGCCCACCACTGCCTACGCGCTCGTCTGCACTTGTGGGAACGGGAACTGCGGCTGCGGGTCGCAGTGCTGCGCGGGGTTCAGCGAGTTCTGCTGCTCGATCAACGGCGGGTACAACTACTGCCCCACCGGTTCGGTGATGGGGGGATGGTGGAAGGCGGACAACTCGTCGTACTGCAACGGTCCCCGCTACTACATGGACTGCCACGCCCAATGCCACTGCGATACCGGTTGCGGGAACGGATGGGGGTTCTGCGAGACCGGGTGCGACAGCACCGAGTGCGGTTGCGGTCCGAAAGGCTGCGACTCCTATGTCACCGGGTGCTTCCAGTTCCGGTACGGTCAGTGCAACCAGCAGATCGACTGCATCGGCCGCATCGTCTGCCGGGTCGTGGCCTGCATCCCGCCATGGGAGATCGATCCGACGTGCACGACCACGCTGGCCGTGGACAACAGCACGGCAGAGCAGAACGAGCCGTGCTGGACACCGGCCACGCCGTCTCCACCTCCGGCTACGTGTAGCTCTGTGTTGACCGCGTGCCAGGTGGTGGGGCTGGCGCCAAGCAGCGATGGCAACGGCTACGGCATGGTGACCTCGTTCGGGAGGCTCCTCACCTTCGGCGACTTCCCCAACGACGGAGACGAGTCTGCCGCCACGCTCGACAAGCCCATCGTGGGCATCGCTGAGCGCTCTGCCGGGGGCTACTACCTGGTGGGATCCGACGGCGGCATCTTCGCCTATCAGGCCCCGTTCTTCGGCTCGATGGGCGGGCAGAGGCTCAACCGGCCGATCGTGGGCATGGCCGCCAACCCGTCGGGCAATGGCTACTGGTTCGTCGCCCAGGACGGCGGCATCTTCTCCTTCGGGGACGCCCCATTCCTCGGCTCGATGGGCGGGCAGGTGCTCAACCGGCCGATCGTGGGCATGGCCGCCACCCCGTCAGGCCTGGGCTACTGGCTGGTGGCATCCGACGGCGGCATCTTCTCCTTCGGGGATGCCCCGTTCCTCGGCTCGATGGGCGCGCAGGCACTCAATCGCCCCGTGGTCGGCATCGCTGCCACACCGTCGGGCCGGGGCTACTGGATGGTGGCATCCGACGGCGGCATCTTCTCCTTCGGGGATGCCCCGTTCCTCGGCTCGATGGGCGGGCAGGCGCTCGACCAACCGATCGTCGGCATGGCTGCCCCCCCGTCAGGCCAGGGCTACTGGTTCGTCGCCCAGGACGGCGGCATCTTCGCCTTTGACGTCCCGTTCCTCGGATCGGCTGCGTAGTGACGGCGCCCGTGGTCACGGTCACTGCCCATGTGGTCCCCCTCCCGGCACATCCCGTTCCCTGCGATCCCCCTGAAGAAGGAGCCCGATGACCCTCTGCATCACTGCCATGGCCCTGGTGGTGACCGTTGCCGCGGCGGCGCGCTCCACCTGGTCGCCCTGCGGGCTGTCCATGATGTCGACCATCACGCCGATCAGCGAGCGGGCAAAGGGTCACTCCTACGTCGCTACTTCCCTCTGGTTCGTGGTCGGCGCCACCGTGGGCGGCATGACCCTCGGATGTGCCATGGCGCTCGGGGCTGAAGGAGTCCACATTCTCCAACTGTCGCAATCTTCCCTCGGGCTCCTCGCCCTGGGTGCGGTGCTGATCTCCATGGGCTCCGACCTGGGGGTGGGCGGCCTGAATCTCCCGATCCACCGGCGCCAGGTCAATGAACGGTGGCTTGACCACTACCGGGCATGGGTCTACGGGTCCGGGTTCGGTTGGCAGATCGGTACCGGCTTGGCCACCTACATCACCACCGCAGCCGTCTACCTGATGATCGTCCTCGGTGCCCTCTCAGCTGATCCGATGGTCGCACTTGCCCTGGGCGCTGGATTCGGCCTCCTCCGTGGCCTTGCGGTGTTCCTGACCCACCGCATCGCGTCGACCACCGAGCTCCTCGCTTTCCACCGCCGATTTGCCGATGCCGGCCCAGCAGTCGACAAGGCGGTTCTCGGCGTCGAAGCTGGAGGGGCGGCGCTGCTGGCCGTCATTCTGTGGTCACCGGCCGTGCTCGCCCTCGTCGGTTGTGCCGCAGGCGCGGCCGGGGCCGCGACCATCATTGCCAAGCGGCGGGTCCCAGCCGGGTCGCCCGGCGACTCTGCGGAACGGGACTACTCGGTAAACTCGATCTGAACCAGTGTGCGCCCGGCCCGGATACGAAAGAGCAGCTCAGCCCAGGACACCTGGGAGTCGCAGAGGGCAGCAGCTGGTACGGCTGGTCTCGCCCCGCTGAGAGCGTTCTCAGCCATGAAAGCGGAGGATCAACTGCATCCCGGCTGTGCTCAGCTCTACCAACGCTGAGGCCCATTACCCGGCCCAAGGGGGCGGCAGGGCATCCGCTGGACAACTGCAGGAGGGCGCTCAAGGGAAACCTGTGGCCATCTGGCGTGCCGGCGCTCGGGGTGAAGCCACTCGTGGTTCTTGCCGGCGGTCGGCGCGCGCTCAAGGTGAGGACCGGGTGAGCCAATATGGACGCTATGCCCAGCGATTCCGTCCTTCTCGCGAACCGTCCCGTTCACCGCATGGGCTTCGGCGCCATGCAACTCCCCGGCCCTGGGATCTTCGGACCCCCAGGGAATCGCGAGCGTGCCCTGGCGGTACTCCGACGCGCTGTCGATGCCGGCGTGAATCACATCGACACCGCTCAGTTCTACGGGCCCGACGTGGCCAACGAGCTCATCCACGAAGCGCTGCATCCATATCCGGAGGAGCTGGTCTTGGTGTCCAAGGTGGGCGCGGCTCGCGATGAGCAGGGCCAGTGGCTGCCTGCACAGCGACCGGAGGAACTGCGGGCCGGAGTGGAAGCCAATCTCAGGTCACTGGAGTTGGACCAGGTTCCTGTCGTCAACCTGCGCCGCCATCCGGACTCCGACGTGCCAATCGCCGAACAGCTTGAGGCCATGATCGCTCTGCGCGACGAGGGCCTCATCGGAGGCATCGGCCTCAGCAATGTGGACCTTGATTCCTACCGTCTCGCTCGCTCTCTGACAGAGGTGGCCTGCGTCCAGAACGCATTCAACCTGGCTGATCGCTCTGGGCAGGACGTGTTCGACGCATGTCGGGAAGACGAGGTGCCCTATGTGCCGTTCTTCCCGCTCGGCTCCGCCTTCAACCCGGAGAACCCGGTACTCGGTGCCCCATCGGTCCGAGAGACGGCCCGCCGACTCAACGCCACACCGGCCCAGGTGGCACTGGCCTGGCTGTTGCATAAGGCGCCCAAGGTGCTCCTCATCCCGGGAACATCTTCGCTGGACCACCTTGAGGAGAACCTGGCTGCCGCCGACCTTGCCCTCGACCAAGAGGCCATCGAACTCCTCTCGTAGCGGCCTGATTCAAAGGCAGAGAACTGCTGAAGTATCTCGGACCCACGGGCCCGTCACACCCCAGCCACCTGGCCCCCAACGTTTACCGAGGTTTCAGCTTCTGGTGTCGTGGACGCGAAGCCGCCGGTGCTGGAACGTGATCGGTCCGGAGCGCATTCTCCCCCTCGTGAAGTTCTCAACGGACCTTGGGGTTGCAGTGACCTCACGCCACGTCCTGGCAGGCACACGTGGGGTCACTCCCCCAGAACAACTTTGCTCCACACGGGAATGCCCCCGTGCCCGGCCAGGGCCCGCCGAGGGGGCAGGTGCCCACGGAGCGCCAGCCGGTCAGATCACCACCGTGAGCGATGCACGCTTCGACCTTTCGCCACTGCCCGTTCCCGTTCTGGAACCATTCGCGGAAGGGTACGGGCCGGCTGAAATGGCTGAGTGCTCAGATGATCTTCGGATTCTCGACGAAGCGGTAAGTGCAGTGGTCGAAACCCTCGAAAGGGACCATCGGCCCTATCGGGCAGGGGGCGCGTGGGGCAGCGTTGTGGTCATGAGGTCCCTGACTCTCACGGTGGCATGAAGGCCGCACAGATACCCGGGCAAGGTGGCGACCTACGGGGAACTGCTGGACGGTCCACTCCCGTGCCGTCTTGTGTACGACCCCGCCACCGACGGTCACAGGCAAGGGGAGGGAAGACATGACTGACTCCAGCGAAGTCAATGAGTTCACACAGATCAGCGACGTGATCCGTAGGCGCCACTCGGTGCGCGTCCCGTTCGATCCCGGGCACCAACCTGCCGAAGACGAACTTCAGTCGATCCTCGAGGCGGCTCGTTGGGCGCCCACGGCACACAACATGCAGAACTTCGAGATCATCGTCGTCGACGACCAGGCGACGCTTGCAGCGATCGGTCGAGTGCGCGGCGGCACATCCGAGGCCTTCGTCCGGGAGAACTACGCCCAGCTCTCCTTCAGTGAGGAGGAGCTGATCCGGAAGGGTACAGGGCTCATCGCGACGATGTTCCCGCCCTCCTGGCGAACCCCGGATGGCAAGTCCGAGGAAGCAACAGATGTGGAGCACGGCTTCCTGGACGAGACCATGCGCTCATGCCCGGTGGTGTTGATCGTCGTCTACGACACGCGCGAGCGGGCTCCGGCATCGGAGGGCGACTTCCTTGGCATCATGAGTCTGGGATGCGTGATGCAGAGCATGTGGCTCACGGCCGAGGCGTTGGGGATCGGGATGCAAATCATGAGCGTGTTCAGTGCCCAACACGTCGAGGAGGAGTTGCGCGAGATCCTGTCGATCCCCGATTACATCGACATCGCGTTTGCGTGCCGACTCGGGTACCCCGCAGTTGAACCGGGCCGATACCTGCGGGTTCGCCGAGAGATTCAGCACTTCACCCACCGCAACACGTTTGCAGCTCACGGCGACGATTGAGTCGAGGCGGTAATTGACGGCCGACAATGGTTACCGGGGCTTCCCTGGCCTCGCCCGGGGCGGTGGGAAATCGTGACCAGTAGCGGCCGATCTGGGTCTAGCGTCGAGTGGCGCTCGCCACCGATTGGATCGCGAAGGAGCCACTGTGACGACCCTTCAGAATATTGTGGACATCGGTCGCCAAGATCGGTTCCTGGCCGTCGTGTCAACGTTGCGGTCGGACGCCACGATCCAATCCTCGGTGGTCAACGCCGGCGTGCTCGCCCACCCGGTCGGTGGCGCGGAGGTGGTCGGTTTCGTTACGAAGGGAAAGACGAAGCTGGCCAACCTCCGGGGTCGGCCACAGGTGAGCATCACGTTCCGTTCAGGGTGGCAGTGGGCAACCGTCGAAGGTCGGGCCGAGCTGATCGGACCCGACGACGCACACCCTGACATCGGCGCCGAGAGGCTTCGCTTGCTGCTGCGCGAAGTGTTCACGGCTGCCGGGGGCACTCACCACGACTGGGATGCCTGCGACCGCGCCATGGCTGAGGAGCGACGCACCGCCGTGCTCGTCAGCGTTCTGCGGCTCTACAGCAACTGAGCGTTCGTAGGTCCGGACGAGAGCTTCACGCGCTCGGGTACGGCGGACCGCCAGCCGGCAACCGTTGGGGGCAATTCGAAGATGTGCGGCTCTCCTGCTCAATCCGT
>PLHF01000059.1 GCA_003138855.1 Acidimicrobiaceae bacterium
CTTCCGCCACGAGCATGGGACCCCCTTCCCCGATTCGTGCCTCCAACCGCGATGCTGGCCGATCAGCACGGTGGTGTCAATCGGTGGGCTTCCGGCGAGTTCGGGGAGGACCGGCCACCGGTGGCGCTTGCACCGCCTGTGGCTTCGGTCGTTTGCGGTAGGACTCGCCGTCGATGACCAGTTCCTATGCGGCACTCTGGACCCTGTCGATGGCCGACTGGGCGAGGAGGGGGTCGGCCACCTGGGCGAGGAACTCGCTCGGGTCCGGGTTCGACAGTTCAGTACCAGCTCCCCTCACCTGACCGTGGATCATCGCCGGCGGGGCGAGGGTGGTAATCGGGATCCTCCTCGTCTGGACCACCACATTGTCAGGTGCTCTGGAGCGGTCGGATCCCCTCGAGGGTGTCCAGGAGACGAACGCGCTCCAACTCCAGGTCGTACCGACCTTGAAGATTCAGCCAGAATCATTCGATGGTTCCGAAGTAGCAGGCCATCCGAAGAGCCGCGTCGGCGGTGATCCGCCGCTTTCCGTGCACGATCTCACTGATACGCCGAGGTGGCACCCGCAGATCACCCAAGGCGTCGGCTGCATCGAGAATGAGCAGCTTGCGGAGAGCCATCCTCTGGGTGCCCTCGTCGAGCCTCCGCACGCCCTGCCTCAGTCAAACACGTCCGGTGTCCCTGTCCCGGAGCGACCGGATCAGATCGATGACAATTTGGGTCTCCGCAAGTGCGGAAAGTCACCTCTCGTGCTTTCCAGAAACAGTCATCCGAAGGGGTACATCGACGACTGCCGCACACGGGTTACTGCCCAGGTGGCGGCACGCACTGCCTTGGTCGACTCAGCAAGGAAGGCCGCCGGGGCCAAGGCTGCGCAGGTCGACCGAACGATCTTGTCGTTCGAGCCTCTCTTCTTCAACAACATGGTCCTCGTGCTCGACATCTCCCTATGTCATCGACAGAGAGGGTTGGAAGGGAAGGATGGCAATCCCCTGAACGAAGTGAAAGTTCTCTGTACCGCGACCTTGGAAAACCACGGGATCTTGGCCCAGGACAAGACCATCAAGATGAATCCCGCGAAGTCGATCTCGAAGTACGAAGTGGGTGACGAGATCAAACTGGATGCCAGACGTTTCGTGCAGCTGTCCGACGCGTTCTTCGCCGAGATCGAGAAGAAGTTCGGGTAGATGTGCCCGGACGACAGGATTGTCACGGGCAATGTCCTAGATGTGACTTCAGGTTCGTCACTGAAATGCCGATGTAGCCATTGAGGGATCAGGTAACTGGGCGGTATTCCTCGGTGCGCTGCTGCACCACTTGTTGCGGCGCACGGATACGTGCCGCTCGCAACAGGAGGTGGGCGGGATGGAAGAGATACGAAGGCTTTTGCCTCGACAATTCACGGACTGGCGTGCCAAGTACATGGTCGAAGGCGATCCGGGGGAGCGTTGGCGCAACTGCCGCGTCATCGATATGTCCTCTGCCGGAGCCGGCCTCGAGTGCCTTGACGTCACGCCCGAAGAGACGGCCGGGCATCGGATCATCCTGGCCATGCAACTTCGGGGAGAGGTCCGACACGCCGGGCCGGGCGAGTGCAATGGGCTGAGAGTAGGTATCGAGTTCGTGGATGTGACCGAGGAGGAGCGCGGATATCTCGACTCCCTGTCAGAGCTCCATGCTGTCTGGTAGGCGCCGACTTGGCGGGGCCGCACCAGGTCAATGAGGGCAACCGGCCTCGCGCCTCTGGAATCGAGTCTCGGGCCGGAGTACGCTGGAAGTGAGCCAAGCTTCGGTCAAGGGCTACGAAGATGGAGGCCGAAGCGCTTGGGTTTCGTTATTGTGGCGGTGACGTGGCTGCGGTGGGCTTAACGCATCTCAACCTTGGGGGAGCCGATGGCTACACGTGACGATGCACCGATCGGTGCGCCCTGCTGGGTAGACCTCATGACGTCGGACACCGACGGCGCCCGGACCTTCTATGGCGAGGTCTTCGGCTGGGAGGCCCAGGAACCAGCACCCGAGTTCGGCGGCTACTTCAACTTCACCAAAGACGGCATACTCACCGCCGGCTGCATGCTCAAGCAATCCGACAACCCGATGCCGGACGCTTGGACCACCTACCTTGCCACTGCCGATGCCCGGGCGACGCTAGAGGCGGTCGAGGCCAACGGTGGGCAGGTCTTCGTCCCCGCCATGGATGTCGGCGACCTCGGGACCATGGCGGTCGTCGCCGATCCTGGAGGGTCGGTGATCGGCATGTGGGAGCCGAAGATCCACCGGGGCTTCGGTCGCTACGGAGAGCCGGGGACCCCAGGGTGGTTCGACATGCAGACCCGGGACTACGACACGTGCGTCTCGTTCTACCGCGACGTCTTCGCGTGGACGACGAACACGTTGAGCGACACGCCGGAATTCCGCTATACGACGCTCAAGGTCGGCGACGAGGAGCTGGCCGGGATCATGGACGCAGCAACCTTCCTTCCTGTCGGAGTCCCGGCCCATTGGACGATTGTGTTCGCGGTGGCCGACACAGATGCGTCACTGGCCCAGGTTGTCACCCTCGGTGGAGCAGTCGTCGTTCCAGCGGCGGACTCCCCCTACGGACGACTTGCGACCGTCTCGGATCCGACGGGCGCGACATTCTCCCTTGTGTCTGGCAGCTGAGGATCGTCCCACAGCTGGGAGAGAGCAACTCTCTGTGAAACCCGGGCCGATTCAAACCGACCCTCCCTCTCAAGGTGGAGACACGGGTTCGAACCACGTTGGGACTGCTCGGTATTTGGCTGGTCGGGGGGCTCTCGTGAACCGGTGCCCAGTGACGGCCCAAGGCTTCGCCGGTGTTCAGCCCAAACCCTGAAGTGCCGCGGCGGCACGCCGCTCGACGTTTCGGTATCCGTGAGCTGCTGCGGCCGCATGGGCCCTGGTGAAGAGATCACGGGCCTTGTCGGCATCGCCCAGAGCGCGGCGTTCAGCAAGCATTCTTCCCCACGAAAGAGCGGTGCGGGCAGCGAAGAATTTGGCACCCACCCGGTCGCTGAACTCTGCGGCCTGGTTGAAGTAGGCGTCCGCCTCGTCGTAGCGACCGAGGACGGCAAGCAGGCCGCCGAGATAGTGGCTGACCGGGCCCAATGCCGATGCGCCCGTCGCCGGCAGTTGACCGGCCCACGGCGCGAGCCGGTCGAACAGCGGCCCGGCGTATTTCGGGTCCCGGCATTCGATAGCTGCCTCGGCGTAGTCGACCATTCCGGTGAGCCAGATCTGGTCCAGGGGGAGATCGAAGTCTTCGGTAGCGAACTCATCCAGCAGGATTCGCGCTTGGTCGGTACGGTCCCCCTCGACGTGGGCCTTGGCCAATAGTGACGCGAAGAGTCCCCGGGGGATGTCGGGGGTTTCGGCGGCCAGCTTCTCGATGAGTGTGGCCAGCTCGCTCATGGTGCCGCGTTGGCCGCTCACGATCATGAGCTGTGCACCGAAGATGATGCCGGCGTCGGGCTGGCCCCCATCGGTGCCGATCTGAAGGGCCTTGGTCGCCAGCTGTTCAGCCCGGTCGGTATCCCCGGAGAGCTGTGCCCGCATGGCAGACACGAAGGTGTGCCCCCAGGTGAAGATCGGCTGGTCAAGCTGAGCGGCCATCGATCCGTGGATCTGGATGCAGCGGTCCATCTCATCGATGTCCCCGGCGCGAGCGGCCGTCTCGGCACGCCACATCGCGGCCCAGTACAGCTGCGCCGGATCACCGACCCGCTCGGCTCGAACCAGGGCGTCGGCGGTCCGGGCCAGCGCCAGCTCGAGCAGGGACGGAACCTGCAGCGGGATGTAGAGGTGGTTGAGGGTCCGAACGATGATGGCGTCGTCACCGGATGACTCGGCCGCGGCGATGGCCTCGTCGGCCAATGCCCGGCGACGGTCGAGCGGGCTGCCGTGGGCGAGCTCCGAACACAGGGTCGCGAGCACGAGCGCCCGGTCGGCGCTGCCGGCGGGAAGCAGCTGGAGGGCCATCTCGAGGATTTCGACCTTGTCGGCATCGATGACTCCGACGGCGCTGTAGAACCCACGATCGTTGGCCAGCGCGGCGGACACCAATCGCTCGGTGTCGCCGAGGTCGGCTGCCCGGCGAGCGGCGTCGAGGAAGGTGTCGCGAAATGCGGGATCTCCGATCTGGCGTTGGGCCGTGCCGAGCCCTATGCCCAGGTCGATTGCCAGGAGCGCATCGGGGTCTGCCGCCTGGGCGTAGAGGTCGAGGGCTTGTGTGTAGTAGCGGAGGGCGTCGCCAGGTGCCAGGGCGTCGAGGGCGGCGTCGGCCGCCCGGCGCCAATAGTCGAGGGCCTTGGCCAGGTCTCTGGGCTGGATGGCGTTGAACCAGTGGCGGGCCAGCTCGCCAAGCCGGTCCTCGGGGCGGTCCCCGAAGAGGTCTTCGAGGGCTTCGGCCACCTGGCGATGGGCCCGGGCAAGGCGGGTGGGACCCAGGTCCGCATACAGGGTGTGTTGGATGAGGGCGTGGGCGAAGTTGTAGCGCCCCGGTTCCCCCGGACGCTCACGCACCAGTGCGGCAGCAGCAGCAGCGTCGAGCACGTCGAGTGACTCGTCCTCCGAGGTGTCCGAAGCGCGGGCCAGGACATCGAGGTCGAAGTCCCGACCGATGACCGCGGCGAGCGCCAACACCCGCACGGCGACGGCTCCCAGCCGGGCGACCCGGGCGCCGATCACCTCTCTGACACTGGCGGGCAGGCCTATGTCCTCGATGCTGCCGGTTGCCACCCACCGTCCCGTGGTGTCCTGATAGATCGCTCCGGTCTCCGACAGGTGGCGCAACACCTCGCCCACGAAGAACGGGTTGCCGTCGGTCTCGCGGTACACGGCATGGGCGAGGTTCACCGCGGCCTCATCGAGGGCGTACCCGGCCGTGGCTTCCATCATTGCCACGACCCCGGCGTCATCGAGCCCGGTGAGCTGGACACGAGCCACCCTGAGCTGTCGATGCATGGCGGCGAGGGTCTCGAGGAGCGGATGGGCGTACGTCAGCTCGTTGTCGCGGTAGGCCCCGAGCACCAGAACTCGCGCCACCTGATCCGACCCGATCACGTGACACAGCAGCTGCAGGCTCCCGGCGTCCGCCCACTGCAGATCGTCGAAAACGAGGACGACGGATTGGTGTTCCGACAGGGTCGCCAGCAATCCCACCACCGACGCGAAGAACAGGTAGCGCTCGGTGTCTGCGTCGCCGGCCTTCAAAGGCGGGAGGTCGGGGATTCTGGTGGCGAGTGCCGGTACCAACCGGGCCAGCTGGGATCCGTGGGCCTCCACATGTGCGATGAGCTGGTCCTCGGTGGCGTGGCTCACGTAGTGGCCGAGCGCCTCGGCGAAGAGTTGATAGGGGGTGGCAAGGTCCTCTTCACAGTGCCCGAACAGCACACAGGCACCGCTGTCGAATGCGGCCCGGGCGGCTTCCGCGACAAGCGTCGTCTTGCCCAGGCCGGCCTCACCCGAGATGAAGAGCACCTCCCGCCCCTCGCCCCCGGTGACTCGCTTGGTCGCGTCTGCAATCGCTTGCAGCTCCGACTCGCGCCCGACAACGCCGATGGAGGGGCGGACGGTCAATGGCACCGGCAGGGCGTGTGGCGCAAGCGAACGCAGAGGGGGGAACTCCGACCTCAGGTCGGGGTGCACCACCTGCCACAACCGCTCGGGAGGGCCCAGAGTTCGAAGTGACGCCATCCCCACGTCGACGAAGGTGGACCGGTCGGGTAGGTCGACACCGCTGGTTGCCGCCGTGCTTTCGGAGACAAGGATCTGACCACCGTGGCCGAACGCCCTCAGGCGTTCGCCCTCGGGGATCGTCCCACTGACATAGCGGCCGGCGCCGCGTAGCTGCGCCTCGCTGGTATGGACCGCCATTCGAACCGGCAACCACGGCAACTCGGCCGCCAGCCGTTGTTGCGCCATGACTGCGGCCGCTAGGGCATCGCCGGGCCGGGCGAACGTCCCGATCACGCTCTCGCCTTCGCCTTGCTCCACAGGGCGCACGCCGCCGCCGCCGGTGATCGCCTCGTCCAACAGCTCGTAGTGGCGCAGGACCGCCGTGCCCATGTCGTCTCCGTACTCCTCCCAGAGCCGTGCCGAACCGTCCAGATCCGTCAGCAGGAAGGTCACGGTGCCTGCCGGTAGCACGATGTCGGGTGTAGTGGAGGTCGCGATCGTGCGCTCGAGAGCGACGATGTCCCCTGACGGCTCGATGCCGGTCTCGTCGATCAAGAGGGTCCGATAGGACTGGAAGGCCCGGAGCGCCTCCACTCGTCGCCCCGAGTCGGCGAGGGAGCGCATCAGCAGCCCGCGCGGTCGATCCCGAAGGGGGTGTGCGCCGATGAGAGGCTCGAGGTGCACAATCGACTCGGTCCACTCGCGGAGTCCGAGCAGGATCTCGGTCAGATCCTCGATGGCGCCGGCGTGGGCCTCGGCGAGCCGCCACGATTCGGTGATGGCCCACGGCTCGTGGGCGAACTCGGCGTAGGCCTCGCCCCGCCAGAGCTTCAAGGCGGCTTCGAATGCCGAACGGGCGTCCAAGGGCTCCTCGCTCGAGCGGCCCAAGGCGACAAGGTGCTCGAACCGCTTCGCGTCGACGGCCTCGGTGCGCAATTCGTAGCCCGGTGCGGCAGTGACAAGGGTGTCGGAGCCGACGATCTTCCGGAGTCGGCTGACAGATGTTCGCAGCGCTCCGGACGAGAGTTCAAGGCGGTCAGCCAAGAAGTCGGCCGACACCGCCGTACCTGCTCGCAGAACGAGGAGGCTCATCAGGCGGCGCTGTGCCGTGCTGGCCAACTTGATGTGGGTGCCGTCCGCCCCGATCACCCTGAGGGGCCCGAGCACTTGGAACTCCATGCACCATTCCCCCTGGCCAACGGGTACCCCACCCCTGGCCCAGAAGCACACTAGGTGAAGCCGACGGGTCGTGCCATCAGAAGTGACGCGCAGCTGTAACAGCGGGTCCGCAAGATCTCACTCACAGTCATTCCCCAGACAGACGCCCGAAAGGACACCGGAGAGATGATCTTCATCACGACCTACAAGGTGAAGCCGTACCTCAGTAAGCAAGAGACCAGAGAGTTGATGGGTGTGTTCGCCAAAGAGGGGGACGGGCCGGGCGTGACTGGGCACTACCTCGCAGCCGACGGTAGCCACGGGGTGGTCATCTCCGAAGCCGACGACCTTGCTCCGGCATACCGGAACCTCCTCAACTACACCCAGTGGATCGAATACGACACCAGGGCGATGCTGACGATCGAGCAAGCTGTCCCGCACATCCTGGACGCGCTCGGGTGAACGTCGGAGCGTCCGAGCCCATCCACCATCGGCATCGAACCCAGAGGAGATCCCGTTGAGTCATCTGCAACTCGCTCGCACCAGGATCGTCCCGGAGGCCTGGCGGGACCTCACCGACGAGCAGAACGATGCCCAAACGGCTGCGATCTACGCGGTGATCGGGAAGTACGGCGGCGACGCGAAAGTCATCTCGTTCGCACCCAGTGACGTCACGCTCGTCTCGGTCATCGAGTATCCCGATGAGCTGTCGGCCAAGCGTAGTATCGCCGGGATCTTGGCGCTTGGAACCCTCGAGTACGTCTCGGTCGAGGCGCTCTGGGACGTAGTCGAATGGGTCGGGATCGTCCGGGAGGCCGGCGCCACCGGCTGACGACGACCAAGGTGTCCGTGCCGATGGCCCCCGGTGGGCGGAATCGGGGCCATTCGCACGGTGCAACGTCCTGGCGAGAAAGGTCGAGGTCGGCCTCGGCGGGCGCCAGGAGTCGAGTCAGACGTCATCCGTGAACGCCTTGCCGAGGGCGGTCGGGCTCACGAGCTTCGTCCGTCTACGTCCGTGGGACGTCGAAGAACAGTGCGGGACGATGGGGACCAACCGCTCCTGAATCCCCAGCTCAATCTGCATTGCCGCTGGTAATGGGATCGGCCTCCGGCGCCCCCTCAAGGTGGAGGCACGGATTCGAACCCCGTTGGGACTGCTCGGAAAACGCCAGCACAAAGACCATGCTGAATCTCCCTGTTGTCAGACGTGTCGACCCGCGGTTACCCCGCCTCAGCGACCCTCTTGATAGCGGCAAGGGTCACCGGAATGCCCTGACGGGCCGCCTCGGTGCGATTTGCGATCTGGGTGGGGGCCTCATCTCCGAACCGCTCCTCAAACATCGCGATCCCATCTGGGAGGAATCCCCATGACTCAGTGACCTCGGTCCCTTCGGTAACGGGAGCAAAGGTGTAGCCCCAACGGACCCGGGTCCCGCCGACAACGAAGGCGAACTCTCGCCCGCGTTCCGCCGCCACAACCTGGGAACGGGTCTCCCATGTCCGTTCGGGTGTCTCATTGCGACCCGTAAACCACGCACCGACGTTGGGGCCATCGCCCTCGTCCCACCAGCATGCCTTGCACACAGGGCTCCACTCGCCCATCCGGGTCACGTCGGAGACCATGTCGTAGACGAACTCTGCCGGACGACCGATGACCATGGAATCTGAGAATGTGAGGTTCTCCACTCCTGCATTATCGCGGGAGTGGACGGGTATCCGCTACCGCCAGGTGGGCCGCGCAGTGCCTGGCACGATCCAAGACATGCTTGCTAGCGCGAGCATGTGCGCCTGTTCCATCTCATCGACTGGTGCGATCTGGCGTACATCGCTCCGGTCCGCCGGTGCCGCGGTCCTGGGTACAGTGCACCACACGGGCGGGGAACGCTGGCCATGGGTTCCGAGGCCGGGGTCCGCGGGTCGGACGTACGCGCGAGGAGACCGCAGCCGATGGAAGGTGACGAGTTCGCCGACAGGACCTCCCTCAGCCGGCGGGGCGTGCTGGGCGGCGGCCTGGCCCTGGGCCTGGGCGGGCTGCTGCAGGCATGCGGGGGCAGCGCGACGATCAGCCGCGCCACGGCGGTCCGTCCCGCCGGCAACGATCTCGACGCCATCGAGCACGTGGTCTTTTTGATGATGGAGAACCGGTCGTTCGACCACTACTTCGGCACCTACCCGGATGCCAAGGGGTTCGACGATCATCCTTCCGGGAGCCTGGGGCCGTTCAGCCAGGCCTGGGCCACTGCACCAGCGGGCCACGTGCCGGCCGGGCAGCTCCTGCCCTACCGGCTCGACCCGGCAACCGTCTCGGCCCAGTGCGCGGGCGACAATTCCAAACCCGACCACGGGTGGATCTCCCAGCACGAGAGCTGGAACATGGGCGCCATGGACCGCTTCGTGGCGGCGCACTCGGAGCTGGCGTTCGACGGTCCGGACCAGGGTCCGTTGGTCATGGCGTATATGACGCAGGCAGACGTCCCCTTCCTCTGGGCCCTGGCCAACGCCTACACGCTGTGCGACGCCTTCTACGGCTCGGTCTTGGGCCCGACGATGCCCAACCGGCTCTACTACCTGTCGGGCATGCTCGACCCCGACGGCAAGAACGGCGGGCCGATCGTCTTCACCCCCACCGCAGCGCAGGCCCCGGCCGCCGTCGGGAGCTGCGACTGGTTCACCGCGCCCGAGGCCCTGTCCGAGAAGAACATCAGCTGGAAGGTGTACCAGCCCGCGGACACGTCGGTGGGGCAGCTGGAGAAGATCAACCTGTACCTTGGCTTCAACGCTCTGCTCTACTTCAGCCAGTTCCTCAAGGAAGGGACTGACCTCTACAACCGGGCCTTCCTGCCCCGGTGGCCGGACGAGTTCCGGGCCGACATCCACAGCGGCACGTTGCCCTCGGTGAGCTGGATCCTTCCCCCTGTAGTCGACTCCGACCACCCCTCGGCCGCCCCGAACAACGGGGAGTGGTTCATCGACCAGGTCCTCAGCGCGCTCGTCTCGGATCCCAAGGTCTGGGCCAAGACCGTTTTGTTCGTCTCTTACGACGAGAACGGCGGGTTCTTCGATCACGTCCCCCCGCCCGTGGCCCCCGTGGGCACGCCCGGGGAATTCCTCACCGCCGCCACCCTGCCGGTTGAGACCGGTGGAATGCGGGGGCCCATCGGGCTCGGGTTCCGTGTCCCGGCCCTGGTCCTCTCGCCGTTCTCACGCGGTGGCTCCGTGAACCCAGATGTCTTCGACCACACGTCCATGCTGCTCTTTCTGGAGAAGCGGTTCGGGATCTCCATCCCCAACATCAGCCAGTGGCGCCGATCGACGGTGGGAGACCTCACCACCACGCTCGACATCAACCGGCCCGACGCCAGCCCACCGAACCTGCCTCCCACCGCCATCAACACGGCCGCCCTCGATGCGCTCTGTCCGGGCAATCAGAACATCGTCTCGTTGCTTGACCCGCCGCCGCCCCTCTCGATCCCGGCCACCCAGACCATGCCGACGCAGTTGCCCGCCACGTCGTGACGGGACGCAGCGCGGTCGGCGGGCTCGGGCGGGCAGGTGACCGCTGGAGACGACACGATCTCCTCGAGCTCGATCCGCTCAAAGCCGTCAGCGGTCGCTGCCCGGGCCCGTGTGCGCCGAGCACTCCATCCAAGCCCTCCACCTGGACTTTCGCAGCTGGCAGCCGGCCAACCAAGATGGATCCTGGCACGGCACCCAGGTGCCGGGACACATGAGCTAACTGAATCCTTGGCAAGAGCGGAGAGGCCCATGTCGTCAGTGGAGTCACTCTGGCCATCGTGGCCTGGAGAGCACGCCGAATGTGCGACAGAGCCTGCGATCGTCTGGGGCATTGGACGAGTGATCCCAAACGGCGGCCTCGCTCGGTAGAGAGTTGCATGCCGGAACTTCGTGAATCCTGAACGAGCTACGTCCCCAAGGTCACGGGACATTCGGGTGGAAGGCCGATCGTGGCGATGGCCCGATCGGCCGCGGTCGGTGTGCCGCGTCGGGGAGTGGGGTGACCTGCAACGGTCATGCGCGCGTTTGATCGATGTTGAGGGTCTCGTCCGTGAGTTCGGTCTCGATCGCGGAGCGCACGGCGTCTAGGACGGCTCGCCGGGCCCGGAGCTTCGTTTCAGCGTGCGCCGTGGGATTGAGTTCGGCCAGTTCTGCGGCGGCATCGAGGCTGGCATCCCGCAACTCGTCTGCGGTGACGACTCGGTCCAGAAAGCCAGGGGCAATGGCCCCGCGCGGGCTGTACATCGTGGCATTGACCACGGTTCGATCAAAGTGGGCCGGATGCAGTCGGTGGCGCGCTAGCTCGATCGCAAACCATGGCACGGTCAAGCCGATCTTCACCTCGTTGAGGCCGATCCAATAGGGGCCGTCGACCCCGATTCGCATGTCCGCTGACAGCAGAAGGAACGCTCCGGCCGGGAAAGCGTGGCCGCTGCACGCAACGACCACGGGCGTCGGAAAGGAAAGTACCCGCTCGGCGAGGGTCGCTCCGAGCGTCAGCATCTCAAGAACCTGATCGCGTGTGCCACCGAAGACGTCGAGGTCGAATCCGGCGGAGAAGTAGTTCTCCCGGCCGGTCAGCACCACAACGGCACGATCGCGCTCGGCCTGATCGAAGGCAGTATGGGCGGCTCGCAGCATCGGGATTGAGAATGCATTGACCTTCCCGTCGTCCATGGTGATCGTCGCGATCCGCCCTTTCAGTTCATAGGCCGCCAGCTCGCTCATGGTCATCTCCCGTTTGTCCGAATTGTGCGTGCAGTCTAAGCTGGAACAATGTTACGGAACAACGTCCCAATACCTCACGCTCGTGGTCGGGGGTGCACTCTCGGCAGTGATGACGGGCGCGCTGTGGGCCGTGGACCTGTCGCACCGGCATCTCAGTAGGGCTCGCTCATGCCCAGGGCGAAGCAGCGAACCCCTGAATTGCGGGATCACGTGTTGTCTGTCGCCGTTGAGCTGCTCGTAAGGGAAGGGGTGGCCGGGTTCACGACAAGAAGCGTCGCCCGGCAGGCGGGGACTTCGACACCAGCGGTTTATGAGCTCTTCGGTGACAAGCGCGGGCTGGTGCGTGAGGTGTTCTTCGAGGGATTTCGGCTGTTGCGACGGCGCTTCGAAAATCTCGCCGACTCTGATGACCCCCGCTCCGACCTGATCCAGCTCGTTGAGATCTATCGCAACTTCATCAGCGAGAATCCCGTGTTGTCTGAAGTGATGTTTTCCCGTCCGTTCACGGACTTCGAGCCCGGTCCACACGAGCTCGCAGCAAGTAGCTCGGTGAGGATCTTCATCGTAGAGCGGGTGCGGCGCTGTGTTGATGCTGGGCTTCTTCGCGGTGACGAAACAGACATTGCACATGTGCTTGTCTCGCTCTTGCAAGGCCTCGCGGCCGCTGAGAACGCCCGTCGACTTGGGACCTCCCACGAATCAATCGACCGGCGTTGGGCATTGGCCGTGAACGCCGTACTCGGCGGCCTGGGCAATTGACCGACCGTCCGGAAGCGTTCACCTGGGCGCGATCTCGCCGGTGTGACCAGCCGGAATGATCGGCCACCAAGCCTCAGAACGGCGTCCTTTGAGATCAGGTCGAGTGATCGGCCCCCAATGTCGGCTCGGGGTCGCGCCAGAACGACTCTCGGGCCTGGCCGACGAGGCGAAGGAACTGAGCACCAAACATTTGGTCTGCCGCTGGCGGCAACAACTCCTCGGATCGGGCCGCAGATGGCGCGGCTAGATGCTGACAGCGAGGCACCCCCGTGTGGCATTGCGATCGTTGGTGGTGCGTGTGCTGAGGTTCCAGCGCAGTCACAAGATGAGAGCCTGACGCAGCGAATCTTGATCTTCCGGGCCGATGCGAAGGCCGTCACTGAAATACTGCTCGATTGTGCCGTAGGCCTTACGCATCTCGCCTAGGGAAGCGTGAAGGTATTCGATTTCCACGCCGAGCACGGGTCGAAGGAGATCGGGGTCACCACCGAGGGACTCGAACCGGTCGAACACCGGCTGAAGGGCCGGAAGAAGGTCTCTGTTCGTCAGCAGATAGTCACTTTCGACATCGGCTTCGGACACCCCGAGCAGCAGGAGGGTCGCGGCCGCCGCCCAGCCAGTGCGGTCCTTGCCGGTGGTGCAATGGAACAGTGCAGGACGTGCCTGTGATCGGGCGATGGCAGTGAAGAACTTCCCGTAGGCATCGAGCGCGCTCGGCAAGGTGACCAGCTCGCGGTAGCCCCGGTCGAAGAGTTGGATCGCCTTTCCATCACCGAGCAGCTCGGTGGCCGCTCTCGGGTCGGCCAGTATGGAGAACAGCTGTGCGGGTGCCGCGTCACTGGAGTCCTTCAGAACGTCGAGGACAATCCCTCGCACGCCAGAAGGCAAGCGGTCGGGTTCGGCCGAGCGTTCCGCCTCCGTCCGAAAGTCGAACACCGATTGGACTCCGAGCGAGTCGAAGGTCGCGATGTCATCCCCGGCCAGCCTGTCGAGTGCGGTCGATCGATACAGGAAGCCCGTTCTCACGGTGCCTCCGCTGTTGGTGCGGTAGCCACCGATGTCGCGCAGATTGGGAAGCGTCGGAAGCGACAGGTCCTGCCCAGGAGTCATCGCGGAAGGGTAACAGGCAGCGATTACCCTGCCGGCGAGAGGCAGGCACCGGCTCCTGTGCGCCGTGAGGAATTCGGCCAGAAGGAGCCCGAGCCCAAACACGACGAGGCCCTCAACGGCCGTGAAGGAGTCGCGATTGTCCACGATCTCTTCGGGGCCAAAGTTTGTGGCCTCACCGATTCGCAGGAGGGTCCGCCGGATCATCGCAATTGCCTCCGGTCCTGCCTCGCCGACAGTCCGCCTACGCCCGTTGCAGTCCGCCAGGGATCCAACGAACAACCCTTGCTACAGCAAGAACGGAATATGGCCGATAACCAATGTGAGGAGGTAGGAGTGAGCCGTGGGTGGGATCGGCATCCGCCGGCCGGGAGGAATGGGCATTTGGAGGCGCGCAGGAGTTCGAACATCCACCGGCAACCGGTCATTCCGCGAAGCAAAGCATTCCCCGTCAAGAACTACGGAGGCATCCAGTGACACACTCGAATGATCACAAGACATCGCATACCTTCTCTTCATCGGGCGGCGACGTCGATGGCCAACGCCAACTAGAGGGATACCCGATAGACGACGACGTTCTCACGACATTGCAGCGGACCGTCGTGCCTGACCCCATACCCTCAACTTCGGAAGTAATCCTTCCCTATGAGGTCTCCAAGTACGAGGAGAACGGCTATGGCAGATGGCACTATGGGCCAGGCGTCGAACACGAGCGGCGGCTCGATCTCTTGCCTGTCGATTCACGCAGTGCATCAGCAACCGACGCGACGCGCCTACTGAAATTCTTCACCATCACCGACATCCACATCACCGATGAGGAGTCTCCGGCGCAGGCGATCTTCATCGGGTACAAAGGCGGCAGTCCTCTTGCCGTCTGCGCATATTCAATGGTCATGATGTACACCACCCAAGTCCTCGACGCTGCCGTCCAGACGATCAACGCCCTTCACAGAGAAGATCCGTTCGACTTCGGCATCTCCCTCGGTGACGCAGCCAATAACACCCAGTACAACGAGCTGAGGTGGTATATCGACGTCCTCGACGGCAAGAACATCACTCCGGATTCCGGCGTCAAGGATGACCCGATCCCCGGTCCCTACAACGACTATCAGGACGAGTTCAAGGCGGCAGGCCTGGATGAGTCGATCATCTGGTATCAAGCCATCGGCAACCACGATCAGTTCTGGATGGGCGTGATGCCGGCGGACGACTACCTCCGGGAGACCTACGTTGGCAAGAAGATCCTCAACATGGGAGACATCTTCACCGACCCCCGTGGCACAGATTCTCGTGGTTTCTACATGGGCTCGCTCGACGGTCGGACGCCCAACGGTGACATCATCGGCGTAGGGCTCGAACAGGAATTCACAAGCCCACCCGAAGTGCTCAGCGCCGATCCGAACCGCCGTTCACTGTCGAAGAAGGAGTGGATGGGCGAGTTCTTCTCTACGTCCTCCAAGCCGGCTGGCCACGGGTTCACCCAGTCCGAACTCGCCGATACCTTTGCTTCGTACAGTTTCGTGCCGGATTCGGATGTTCCGATCAAGATGATCGTCCTCGACGACACGCAGAGTGTCGATGATCCCAACGTCGTGGGTTTCGGCGGTTACGGGCATGGGTCTCTCGATAATCAACACTTTGACTGGCTCGTGAGAGAGCTCGATGAGGGCCAGGCCAACGACCAGCTGATGATCGTCGCCGCTCACATTCCGATCGGCACCGACCAGCCGGGAGGCCCTGCTGGTTGGAGCCCTGTGGCCGAGGTGTCCGAGGAGCAACTGATCGCCAAGCTCCACACCTACCCGAACCTCATCCTGTGGGTGGCCGGACATCGCCATCTCAATGCGGTGACCGCTCTCGAATCGCCCGATCCCGACCGTCCCGAGCTCGGCTTCTGGGAGGTCGAGACGTTCTCGCTGCGGGACTTTCCCCAGCAATTCCGCATGTTCGAGATCGTGCGCAACAGCGACGATACGGTCTCCATCTTGGCGACCTGCGTCGACCCGGCAGTCAAAGAGGGGTCGCTCGCTGCAAAATCGCGTACGTTCTCCGTGGCCTCTCAGCAGCTCTTCATCACCGACCCGACAGACCTGCACGCTGCCGGTCCGTACAACGCCGAGCTCGTCGTGGCCTTGAGCCCTGAGATGCAAGCAAAGGTCCGTCATTGTGGGGTATTGGCAAGTAGCCACTGAGGAGAATCGCGGTATGACGCCAACTTCGAAGAGAAGATCGGGGAAGTCTTCGCACCCGGCCCGTGGCACTCTCATAGCCTCGGTCCTCGTACTTTCCTGCAGTTCCGTACTCACGGCCTGTGGCTCAAGCAGTTCGACTCCTCCAGTCAACAACAGCGGCATCGACTATTCGAACGCTGCAAACTGGCTCGCCCTGCCCACATCCATCACCCACAAGGTGGACGTCTTCTATCTGTCCGATACGGCCTATCAGAAGCCCACCCCGAGCGCCCCGGATATCGGGCCGATCAATGCCCCAAGCATGATCAAGGGCGACCAGGCCGCATTCCAGCGAACAGCCACTGCCTTCGCACCCGTGGCGAACATCTTCGCCCCGTACTACCGACAAGTGGACGCCATGGTGCAGAAGAGCATGACCCCGGCCAACCAGGTCAAGGATGTCGGCGGCATTCCGACGACGGATGCGATCGCTGCTTTCGAGTACTACCTACAGCACTACAACGACGGGCGACCGTTCATCCTGGCCGGCCACTCCCAGGGTTCCTCCGTTCTGTCCCACCTGTTGTCCACCTACATGAAGGCCAATCCCCAGGTGTACAAGCGGATGGTGGCGGCGTACGTCATCGGCTACCCGATCACCCAGGACTATCTCAATCAGAACCCCTTCCTGAAGTTCAGCCGGGGTCCAAATGACACCGGAGTGATCATCTCGTACAACACCGAAGCGCCCACCATCGGCGGCCCGAACCCCGTCATGTTGTCCGCCCAACATGCTCTGGTGATCAATCCGATCACATGGACCACATCGGAAGCACAGGCAACGGCCCAGCAGAACATGGGGTCGTGGTTGCCCGATCCCACGACGGGCCAGTTCGTGAAGGTGATGGACTACGCCAACGCCCAGGTCGACACGGCAAAGGGCGTCCTGATCTGCAGCTCGGCCAACGTGGCGCAACTTGCCCCCGGGAACCCACTCCTCCCGGCAGGCGTCTACCACAGCTATGACTACCCGTTCTACTATTTCGACATCAGGGCGAATGCTGCCAACAGAATCAATCACTTCTTGAACAAATAGTACTGTCTGCAACTGCTCCGATCTGGGTACCGATGGCCAACTCTGTCCAAGATGCGGCCTCGTCGTGGTACCTGTGGAGCGATGCACAGGCAAGTGCCGAAAACCCCATCCGGGCCGTCGATCTGGGGCTTTGTCGGTGCCAGCCCACCAATCGAGGTGGACCGAGGCACACCATTGGGGCGACGCGAGACATTGGTTGACTGATGCTCTGCAACCTCGGGATCCAGGCTATGGCGACAGAGGATGGCCCATGGCTCGGTGGCCGCTTCTCGCCCTCGCGATCGCTTCCTGCCGCATTTCGGCACCCGATCGTCGACCCATGCGTCTAGCGACCCGGGGCAGTGACCTTCAACGGTCAGGGCGCAGCTCTAACAGTCCTACCCGGCGCAGCGCCGTGTCAGTCGACGATTCTGCGTCGCCTGCTCCACGTTGCACCTGTTCCAGCATTTACGCTGTGCGCCTATGGACCCACCGATCACCGAGATTTCGGACGGCGACACCACGTGGCGCTTCGACCGTTCGTTCCTGACCTCGAACTGGACCTGCATCTGGGGCCGCGGTTGCCTGGGGATCCTTCCGTACCCAGCGGCCGAACTCGGCCAAGGATGTTGCTCGATCGGTGCCGATCTCGACGGCGACGACGAGGCGCGGCTGATTGGAGCGCTGGCGTCCACGTTGGATCCAGCTCGCTTCGAGTACCACGCCACCGCGGTCGAGGGTGGTGTCTTCGGCGACGCCACCCGCAGCAGCACCCGGGTGGTCGACGGGGCCTGCATCTTTCTCAACCGGACCGGTTTCGGTGGGGGCGCGGGATGCGCGTTGCATTTGGCGGCCATCGATTCGGGCGAGTCGCCCATCGACTTCAAGCCATCGGTCTGCTGGCAGCTGCCGATCAAAGTGGATTGGGAGCCAGGTGACGACGCGACCGAAATCGCCACAGTTCGGGGGTGGACGAGAGGCGACTGGGGCGCCGAAGGCGACACCATGGCCTGGTGCTGCACCGAGGGCACCCAGGCCTACGTTGGTGACCGGCCGGTGATCGAGTCGATGGCCGGCGAGCTGGACGCGATCGTAGGTCCCGAGGTGTACCTCGAGCTCCTGCGGCGCCTTCACCACTAACCCGCCTTCTCAGCCCGGCAGGGTTCGTAGGGGGATCCCCATTTAGGTGCTTCCTCCAGTTGCTGCGCCCAATCAGGCATGTCTGAAGGAGCGGGGCGTTGTCAAGGGGCACGGGAGGTAACCATTCACCGGGCCGCTTGACGTGCAATTCTTGACGGAACAGGGTTCGCTGGAATGGCAATCTGGAGCGAACGAGATTGGCTTCTGCGTTGGGGCGCGAGTCAACAGGGCTGTTGACTGATTGACTGCGTTGTGAGGACCGATTCGTCTGATGCGCGAATGTGCTCAGGTGGTGACCGGCGGCATCCACGCCTCGCCACGGAACAACTGGGCGAGGATGTCGAGTGCTCCGACGTTGTGCTTCCTCGCGGTGGCGAGAAAGGAGCGGACGATGGCGAACGCGCGTGTACCGTCGTCACTCTGGAAGCAACCGCTGATCTTCTTGTGAATTATCCGGCCCTCGGGGTGATGGCAAGCAAATGTTGGCAATCAGGTGGGAGTTTCCAGCCGGCGCACGTGACTCTCAAGGCTGTCGGTGACTCGATTATGGCGGGCCACCTCGCTTTCCCATCCGCGCTCAGCTGCATCGCCTCGAAGCGACCGGAGATCGGTGAGCTGAGTGGCAATCGCAGGGAGGGACTCGGGGGCGGCCCCCGACCGAGATGGGAATCCGCCGGGCCAGCTTGCCGATGGCCGAGCCAACAGTTCCACGCCCAAAGACCGATGGCTCCGTCTCCACCTGCCCCCGATCGAGGTTGGTTGGGGCAGTGCGGCACATCGAGTGCGCCGCGGGCGTATTCCCGGCTGAAGGATCGCTTGGCCAGGACCGGAGAGGTGCAGTCCGCTCCGCCCTCAGCTCCGCGAGGTGTTCGCCTTGCTCGACCGTTCAGAGTCAGCGTGCCGCAGCCTTGCGGGCCGGCGCACGCTTGGCGGTGGTCTTCCGAGCGGCGGTCTTGCGCGCCGCAGCCTTGCGGGCCGGCGCACGCTTGGTGGTGGTCTTCCGAGCGGTGGTCTTCCGAGCGGTGGTCTTCCGAGCGGCAGCCTTGCGGGCCGGCGCACGCTTGGCCGTGGCCCCACCAACCTTCACCAACCGTTGCGCGAGCTGGTTCGACGTTCCGACCAGTTCTTCCGTCATATTGAATGCCGAGTCGATGATCTTCTGACGCGTGCCGCCGCCCTCACCGAGATGAGGGAATGCATCGTTGACGGTGTCAAGGAACCTCCGCACTGCCTCGAGTGCCGAGTTCTCCGCGCCCCCGAGCGAGTCGATGATGCGATCCACACTGTCGTCACGAGCCCTTCTCCTTGTATCGGCCATGGGTTCCTCCTTCGCTAGGCCCTCGATTCGCCAAATTCTGGCTACAACCATGTTCTCCGTTATGGCCGTGTTCAAGACAGAGGCTTTCGGCAGGTTCTAGTCGCCCGATGGCGTCCCTGACACGGACCGGGCGTGGAAGTCACTCACGTTCGGGACAGACCCATCTGCTCAGATGCGAAGGACCATCGACCGGCAGCTGAGCGCTCTTGACGTGCACGAGCAGCAATCGGCAGGATGCTGAGCTCGGGTTCACCTTGCCGATTCAGTCCCCGGCTACTGTGCGTCTCAATCAGGGGGGTGTCCTCCGGTGACACCAGAGAATGCTCTGGTCTTCTGCCGGTCCGCTGGGCGGAGCGTGGCGGGTCCGGTGGCTTACATCGAAGAGATCCACCGTGGCATGGCGGCTGGCGTCTTCGGTGCGACCAGCGCGATGCCCGGGAGTACCTCGGTCCGCGCCGCTCACGACGGCATTTCCGGCCGCGCATACAGCGGCGTCCGAGGTGCGTTTCTGGCCACCGGCTGGCTCGCCGGTGGAATGACCTCGAAGGTCTCTGCTCTGCCCGCCGCAATGAGGCAGCGAACGAACCTGGCAATTGCTGCTCTCGACGCAGCGGTCGGCGACCGGTTGTGCGATGCCAACAGCTCCCTGGCGATCCGCATGGCTCTGCGTTCCGGTGGCCGCGTGATAACGGTCCGACCGGACAGGCTGGAATCCGCCTACCCCGACGCGACGCCGAGGCTTGCCGTGTTCCTCCATGGACTGGGTGAAACAGAGAACTCCTGGAGGATGCATGCCGACGACCACGACGGTGATGAGCCGGTCACCTATGGCTCGCGTCAGGTTGCCGCTGGGGGCTACACGACGCTGTCCCTGCGCAACAACACCGGCCTCCACATCTCCGACAACGGAAAGCGTCTGTCCGACCTGCTCACCGCAGTGGTCTCCGCCTGGCCCACTCCCGTCGAAGAGATCATCGTCATCGCCCACTCCATGGGCGGCCTGGTTGCCCGCAGCGCCTGCCACTGCGGCCAGCAAACCGAGGAACCATGGATTCCCGCCGTGCGCCACGTCTTCTATCTCGGAGCGCCCCACTTCGGAGCACCGCTCGAGCACCTGACCAGCTATGCCACCTGGATGTTGTCGAAGATCGAGCTGACCCGGCCGATCGCGGCGTTGGTCAACCGGCTCAGTGCCGGGATGAAGGACCTGCGCATCGGTTACATCATCGACGACGACTGGACCAACTGCGACCCCGATACCTGCATCAGAAGCCACCGGCACAACGTGCCGCTACTTTCCACCGCCAACCATCACTCGATCAGCGCGACCATCACCACAGGACAGCGCCACCCATTCGGCTGGATCTTTGGCGATCTCCTCGTTCCACCCGCCAGCGCTTACGGTCGCCACCCACGGAATCGCCACATCCCGTTCGACGCTGATCACCGGTATCACCTCGGACACTCGCACCACTTCGACCTGCTCAACCACCCGGCCGTATTCGACGCCATGGACGCCTGGTTCCAGAAGCAGTCTCCTGCGCTCACCTCGAATGCCGCCGTTCACTGACAACGGCCGGCAACTTCCCCGCTTCACCGCAGATCAGCACGACGACGGACGCTCCAACGGTCCCCGCCAACGCAGAATCCCCGTGCCCCATGGCGCACCCGACCCGAGACCGGGCAAGTAGTGCGAAGACTCTCGGAGGCTACGGACGCACAAGCCCCCTTGATGGACGAGTCCTCGAAGTGTCGGCCCTGTGGACTTGTGTCATCCCGCCGCATTCTCGAGCTCAACGAAGGCCGCTGACGTCGCGTCGGCGAGCTGCCAGGGGTCCTCCACGATCTCGGGGCATACGACGTAGCCGAAGTCGATGTGGTCGAGGTAGCTCATCGCGGTGATGTTCAGCCCGCCGCCGTCGAGCAATGGGCCGATCGGGTAGCTGGCCACGAGCCGCGCTCCAGCGATGTGCAGCGGCTGTGGCGGGCCCTGGACGTTGGAGACGATCAGGTTGAAGACCGGCGGGTGATGGTCGGCCAGACGAAGCCGGCTGTAGGCCCGAACGCCGGCGGCGAGGAGTCCGGGCGGAGCGACATCGGCCAGGTCGAGGATGAGGTCGTCGCCGAGCGCTTGCTGCATCGCCTTTGCGCTCTGGGTCGATGCGTGGATCGCCCGAAGCCGCTCGACCGGATCATCGAGTTGCGTGGGCAGGGCGGCACCCATCACGGTAGTCGCGTTCCCCCATGCCCCCCCGGAGGCATCGCCGCCGCTGTCGATATGCACCGCGACAGGTATCTGGGCGATCAGCGGCTTGCCGGGAAGCTCGCCGCGATCGGCCAGGTAGCGACGTAACGCGCCGGCGCAGATGCCGAGCACCACGTCGTTCACCGTCACGGAGAACACGTTCTTGATGGCTTTCACACCGGAAAGTGGCACCGAGCAGTAGGCGAATCCGCGATGTGGGGTGATGGATCGGTTGAGCGACGTACGCGGCGCCTGGAAGGGCAACGTCACCCCCGGCCATTCCGGGGAGCCGCGCACATGCAGCACCCCCAGGGCGGACCGGCTGAGGTGGCCAGAAGTGCGGGCGGCTCGTAGCGGGGTGCCCGCCAGTCTGGGCAGCGCCCGCAGGGCCATCTCCCACCCAGGGGGGATGCGCTCGCCCTGAACCAGGGGAGTATCGGGCCGGTCCAAGGGGGCGCCGGGTTCGAGGTCGTAGAGCACCTCGTACATGCGGGCGCCCCGGACTCCGTCCGCCAGACAGTGATGCATCTTCGTAAGCAGAGCCACGCCGCCATCCTCGAGGCCCTCGATGAACCAGATCTCCCACAGGGGACGACCCGGCTCGAGCTTGTAGGCCAACAGATCGCCGACCAATGCACCGAGCTGACGGGGGCCGCCCGGTGCCGGGACACCCACGGAGCGGATCTGGCGGTCGAGATCGAGGTGGGGGTCGTCCACCCAAGCGGGGCGGTCGAGGCCAAAGGGAACCTCAACCAAGCGGCGCAAGAATGGTCCCAGCAGGCCCGCCCTGGCCTCGACCAGCGAGCGCAACCGATCCACATTGAAACCGTCTGGGGCGGTCGAGGGGTCGAGCACAGCCAACGTGCCCAGGTGCATGTGCCAATTCGGTGTTTCCCCATAGACGAAACTGGCGTCCGCACCACTGAGCCGCTGCATTCGACACCCCCAAGCACCCGATGTGATCGTACGCCGGCGCCAGGCTCCCGGTTAGTGCCGAAAGTCCCGATACCTGCGGGTCTGTGATCCTGTCCGAGCCGCGAATGCCTCCCGGCCAGTTTCCTCTGGTCCGGCATCGACTGCTCGAGCCCTCGAGTTGGAGTGCTGCACGACCATGGGTATGCGCTCTACACGGGCCGGTCCGCACCTGGGCCGGCAAAGTGTCTCACCGACCATGCGGGCTGGGGAACCAGACCAGCTCTCTTCAACCAGAACGGCTGCTCGTCGGCTCGGCTGGGCTTTTCGTACACGCCATTGATCGGCGTGATCTCATCGCCCGGATTCTCCGGGACGGCGACATCGGCCGTGACAGAGCGCCCGCCTGGTCGAAGAGCCCTGGCGATACTTCGGAAGAGATCGGCCTCACTCTCGGCATCGAGATGATGAACAGACAGAGGGAGACAACGAGATCGAACCCTGCAAACGGCAACGGGTCCTCCAGGCGCCCGAGTCGTAGGTCCAGTCCGGGAAATCGGCTTCATGCGAACTCGATCATCTTTGGGCATCCACCCTCACGCTGACTGGTTCCGCCGCCGAGGTGGTGGATCCGGTCAGCGCCCCACTCAATCCTTGCTGCCGGTTGGTCGGGGCCGGGCCAGGAGATGTGCGCTGCATACACAGGCGTGTAGTCCGTCACCAGTGATTGCGGTGAACCACCTCGTCGAAGGGCCGTCTGTCAGGCTTGGCGATCGGCTTCAGCGGCCGATCGGCCGGATACCCGAAAGCGATCATGTAGGCGCAGATGTGGTCTGCCGGCGTGCCGAGGATACGCCGGCACGCCTCCTGGTCTCCGACGGCGGAATGGCCGCTCCCGATGCCGAGGTCCGCGGCGGCCAACATCATCGCCATGGTCGCCTGTCCCAAGTCGTACTGGTCCATCGTCCGATAGCGCTCGGCCGCAGGTTCCGGCAGCACAAGGACAATCGCCGCCTTGGCTGTGGCCAGGTGGCCGGCGCCGACCCAGACCGTCGACAGCTCCTGTAACTGATCCGGCTCGGTCGCGAGGACGAAGTCCCACTTCTGGCGGTTTGACGCCGAAGGGGAGCGCCACCCGGCCTCGAGAATCCGATCGAGGTCCTCCGGAGCGATCGCCCGATCGTCGTAGGAACGGACGTTGCGACGAGCTCGGATGGTGTCCCAAGTCTCCATGTCATCGAGGCTATCCAGTCACGCTGCCTGACCCGTCGCGAACGAGACCGCTTCGCCCGACTTGTACCTCGCGTGGACTGCCCCCTACCGATGACACCGTCCCGTGGGGCCCGCCGCCTGCCCGCCGGCTCAGCGACGCAGTGAACCCGGTTCCATCCGAGGCATGCTTGCTGGCGCGACCATGGTCCATGGTGTCATCTGATCGCCTGGTGCGGTCCGGGGCACTGATCAGCGTGCTGAGCTGGGATGTTCTGGGCTGAAGCCAGTTGCAGGTGATCAGCAGGAGACATCGGTTTGCCGAATGGGCTGCGAGGAGAGGAATCTGCCGATGGAGGCAGAGGGCGGCCCAAGGCCCACTGGCTCGATCGTGCCCTTCGGATCGGCGGCCGACGACGGCACGCCACGAGGACGGAGGACCGGGATAGCGGCTGTGCCGCCGTCCTCGCCTACTGCCCGCACGAGACCCAACGCCTCGGACAGCAGGGCGTCATGACCCGTCCGGCGGCAAGAGCGCGTTGGGGTTGAGGACGCCGTCAGGGTCGAGAGCCCGCTTGAGGGTGCGGAATGCCCTGATCTCGTCGGCGGTCCGTGAGAGGTGGAGCCACCGTCTCTTGGCCGCACCGATGCCGTGCTCGGCAGAGATACTTCCTCCGAAGTCTGCGACCAAACGAAGGACCCCATCGTCCACTTGATCGTCGTCGGGCGGGAGACCACTCACGTTCACGTGGACGTTGCCATCTCCGGCGTGTCCGAACAGCCAGGTACGTGCCGCCGGAGCGATCATCCGGACCGTCTCGGGCACCCGGTCGATGAACTCGGCCAGTGACCCGAGTGGCAGCGTCACGTCGAGTTTGTGAGGGGGGCCGAGGGTGTTGATGGCTTCGGTGTGTGCCTCACGGTAGCGCCACAGTTCGGCGCGTCGTGACAGATCCGTGGCGACCACGACATCCAACACGTGGTCGATCGAGTCTGTCGCCTGCGCCAGTGCCTCCGTCGGGTCGGCATGATCGGCCATCTCAACCAGAAGGTAGACCGGGTGTGGGTCCGAGAACGGCGACCGCATACCTGTCACCGAGCACACCAACTCGAGGCCCGAGGAGAGGAAGAGCTCGCAGGCCTCGAGCGCGGGGAGCGACCGTCGGAAGGACACCGACGCGTCGAGAGCATCCGAGACCGTGGGGAACGCCAGCACGGCGACGGTCCGAAACGGCATGGCAGGTACGAGGCGCAGCCGAGCGGCGGTCACAATGGCCAAGGTCCCCTCGCTTCCACACACCAGGCCGGGTAGGTGGTAGCCGGTGTTGTCCTTCACCAACCCGCCGAGGTGGGAGACGACGGAGCCCGTTCCGAGGACGGCCTCCAACCCGAGCAGCTGTGCTCGCGTGTCCCCGTAGCGCAAGACGTGCGTCCCACCGGCGTTCGTGGCGACCATTCCCCCCACGGTCGCCGAATCTCGGCTTGCCAGGTCCACCCCGTAGGCCCAGCCGGCGGCCCGAGCAGCTCGGTGCAGCGCCGAGAGGGTGACGCCGGCACCGGCGGTCAACTGACCGGCAAGCGCGTCGATCGGCCCCAGGCTCTGAAGCCGCCGAAGGCTCAGAACCACCTCGCCGTGCAGGGGCACCCCGCCACCCACCAGACCGGTGTTGCCACCCTGGGGTACCAGAGCGACGCCCAGCTCCCGGCAGGTGAGGACGACACCCGCCACCTGCTCGGTGGAACCGGGCCTCACCACAGCCACCGTGTGGCCCCCGAACCGCCCCGTCCAGTCCGTCGTGTACGAGGCGATCACGTCACGATCGACGATCAACTGCGGGCCGACGACCTCGTGAAGCCGATCGACGATTACACGACTACTGGCCATGGTCCATACTCTGCCCGACATCCACGCCCCGAAGGGCGGCGACGTCGGAGTCGGCTGTCGGTCGTGACGGAGTCCTCCTGTCAGGATTGAGTGAGACGCGCTTCGGGACCCATCCTGAACCGATCGCCCCGGAGCACGGTCGGCCTACCCTTGTCGTCACGGCAGCCTGAAATCGCACACGGCTGTTCCGTCGATGTTCGTAACCCCCTTCGGCACGGCCCCCGATCAGGGCGACCAGGGGCATGCCCCCCAGGTAGCCCGACGGCGTTGTGGCCTCGGTGTTGAAGTGGCCATGGGTGTCGACCCACACGATGCCCACGTCTCGTCCCGCTCGCTGCATCCTGGCCAAGACGCCGAGGCTGGTCGTGCTGTCCCCGAGGACCACCAGCACCGCCAGCTCATGGCTGCACACTGCCTGGGCGACCTTCTCTCGTACAAGACGCCCATGTGCTGCCAGGGGTCAGCGGTCGGCAGCTCTGCGATGACCTCGAGATTCACCGGGACCCCGACATCGAAGCCAGGTATCAGTTCGTCCGAGTGGTAGGGCACCCCGATGGTCCTCATCAGATCAAGCTCCCATGGCGCCTGTCGCCGGACCGGCGGGCCCCGCCTCGTTCACGGGCTCCACGATCGTGCCCCGTGTGCCTCGGAGCAGATCGGCAGCGTCGTCGAGTTGCCCGATCATCGCCGGCTTTCCGGTCGCCTCCACGAAACGGCAGGCAGCTTCGACCTTGGGGCCCATCGACCCGGCAGGAAAGGGCTGGGCGCGCAGTCGGTCGGGGGTGGTGCGCCCGATCGGATGCGCTGTCTTCGTGCCGAACCCGGTCTCGACGTTGGCCACGTCCGTGAGGATCAACAGGGCGTCGGCCTCGAGGTCCCGGGCGAGCAGTGCCGCGCTCAGGTCCTTGTCGATGACCGCCTCCGCTCCCCGTAACCGACCGTTCTGGGCCCGGACCACCGGGATGCCACCGCCCCCGGCACAGATGACGATGGCACCATCGCCCAGGAGCATGCGGATCGTCGGGAGCTCGACCATGGCCAGGGGTTCGGGGGAGGCCACCACCCGCCGCCAGTCGGAGCCGTCGGGTCGAATCTGCCATCCGCGCAGCGCCGCCAGCTTGCGGCCGTCGGCTTCGGAGAAGACCTGCCCGACGAACTTGGTCGGATGCTCGAACGCCGGGTCGTCGGCCGCCACCTCGGTCTGGCACACCAGGCTGACCACCTCCCGTCCGGGCAGGGCGTTCTCGAATGCCTGCAGGAGGAAGTAGCCGATCATGCCCTGGGACTCGGCGCCGAGCACATCGAGCGGGTAGGGAGCGGGTAGATCGGGATCGAGCGCGCTCTCGTTGGCCAGCAGGCCCACCTGTGGTCCGTTCCCGTGGGTGATCACCAGGTCATGGTCTCCGGCCAGTGGAGCCAGCGCGTCGACCGCCACGCCGACATGCTTTTCCTGGATCTCGGCCAGCGGAACCTCCCCGCGTTCGAGCAGGGCATTGCCACCCACGGCTACGACGAGGCGCATCTCAGCTACCGAGGCTGGCGACCATTACCGCCTTGATGGTGTGGAGCCGGTTCTCCGCCTGGTCGAAGACGATGGAGGCGGCCGACTCGAAGACCTCGTCGGTGACCTCCAGGGCGGTGAGGTTCGACTTGTCGAAGATCTGGCGACCGAGCTCGGTCTCGGTGTTGTGCAGGGCCGGGAGGCAGTGCATGAACTTCACGTCGGGGTTCCCCGTCGCCTTCAAGGTGTCGGCATTGACCTGGTAGGGGAGGAGCTGACCGATCCTCGTGTCCCAGTCTGAGGCCGGCTGGCCCATCGACACCCAGACATCGGTGTAGACGAAGTCGGCACCTTCCACCCCGCCCAGCACGTCCGCGCCGATGTGGACCCTCGCCCCCGACTGAGCGGCGAGCTCCCTGGCGATGGTCTGGACGTCGGAGGAGGGCCAGAGCTCCTCGGGGGCGGCTATGCGCACGTCCATGCCGAGCAGGGCACCGGTGACCAGGAGCGAGCTGGCAGTGTTGTTGCTGGCATCCCCCAGGTAGCAGTACCCGACCCGGTCGAGCGGCTTGTCCACGTGGTCACGCATGGTCAGGATGTCGGCCAGCATCTGGGTGGGGTGCCACTGGTCGGTGAGCCCGTTCCAGACCGGAACCCCGGCGAACCTTCCCAGGATCTCGACGGAGTCCTGGGCGAAGCCCCGGTACTCGATGCCGTCGAACATGCGACCCAGTACCCGGGCCGTGTCCTTCATCGACTCCCCTTGGCCGATGTGGGTTCCCTCCGGTCCGAGGTAGGTGACGTGCGCCCCCTGGTCGTGGGCACCGACCTCGAAGGCCGACCGGGTGCGGGTGGAGGCCTTTTCGAAGATGAGGGCGATGTTGGCTCCCACCAACCGCTGGCGCTCGGTGCCCGTCCGCTTCTCCTCCCGGAGCCGGGCGGCCAGGTCGATGATGGTGAGGAACTCCTGTTTGGTCAGGTCCACCTCCTTGAGGAGGCTCCTCCCGTGCAGGTGCGTGAGGTCGTCGTTCTCGATGGCGTGCACCGCTCAGGCCGGGTCCCGCTGGAGCGGGCAGGTCATGCACCGGGGGCCGCCCCGGCCCCGCCCGAGCTCGCTGCCACCGATGTCGACGACCTCGATCCCGTGCTTGCGGAGCATGGTGTTGGTGGCCACGTTGCGCTGGTAGCCCATGACCACTCCGGGGGCCACGGCCAGGTAGTTGGTGCCGTCGTCCCACTGCTCGCGCTCGGCCGCCCGGATGTCCTCGTCGGTGGTGAGCACGGTGATCTCCTCGACTTGGAGGATCTCGGCCAGCGTGTCCCACAAGTTGTGGTTGTGGGAGATCGTGAACTGGCCTGGCTGCTCGCTCTGGGTGATGGTCCAGCTGCGGAGGTGTCGGTCGAAGTAGGGGTACAGCACGAACGTGGCCGTGTCCACCATGGACATGACCGTATCGAGGTGCATGAAGGCGTGGCTGTGGGGGAGCTCGATGGCTACGACAGTCGTCGCCTGCCCGGCGTCGAACAGGGCGTGGGCCACACTCTCGATGGCCATGGGGGTGGTGCGCTCTCCCATGCCGATGAGCACTGCGCCGTTTCCGATCACATGGACGTCGCCACCTTCGATGGTGGCCGGCTGGTAGTTACGGTCATCCCCGCCGTAGTACGTCACGAAGTCGGCCCCGCTGAACATCGGGTGGAACTGGTAGATGGCCCTGGTGTGGAGTGACTCGCGCTGGCGGGCCGGCTTGGCCATGGGGTTGATGGTCACCCCGCCGTAGATCCAGCACGAGTTGTCACGTTGGAACAGATGGTTGGGTAGCGGAGCCAACACGAAGTCGTCGGCCTTCAGCATGTTCCACTTGAGACTGTGGGCCCGCAATGGATGCAGGTCGGCCTTCAGCACACCCCCCACCAGAAACTGGGACAGCTCCACCCCGTCGAGGTGCTCGAACAGCCGTCGCACCGGCTCTATCAATGAGGGGCCGAGGATCTGAGGCGTGCAAAGGCGGTCGAGCACGAAGGCCCGGCCCTCGGGCAGCTCGAGCGTCTCGGCCAGGAGCTGACCGTAGTAGTGGACGAGCACGCCCTTGTCCCGGAGGGCCTCGGCGAAGGCATCGTGCTCCTCTTTGGCCTTCGACGCCCACATCACGTCGTCGAAGAGCAGCTCGCCGATGTTGTCGGGGGTGAGCCTCGACAGTTCGAGCCCGGGGCGGTGGATGATGGCTTCGCGAAGCTGGCCGATCTCGGAACCTACGTTGAATGTCATATGGGATTCTCCTGTCGGGTTCGACTTCTCGTTGGTTGCCCGCTGGCTCAGGCCGACGTGGACAGCTCGGCCGCCGGCTCCTCGGGGGGGAGGTCCACCGGCTCGCCGGCCTCACCGAGACGCTGCCGGCGGGCGTTCAAGAAGGCGTACAGGATGAGCCCCACCAGGATCACGACGAGGGCCTGGTAGACGACCTGGTACCCCGAGGCGAACGTCACCCACATCGAGAACAGGACGCTCGCCCCGGCGACCGAGAGGTCGCGTGCGAGCTGCCAGCCCTGGACGCGCCGACGGCGTGAGACGAGGAACGTGAGCTGGGCGATGGCCGACATGAAGTAGGGGATGGCCACGGTGACCACGGTGAGGTCGACCAGGTAGGTGAAGACCGTGAGCCCGGCGCTGGTGTTGTAGCGCCACAGCATGAGCAGCGATGGCAGCACGGTCCCGACCACGATGCCGAACCAGGCCGTGCCCCTGCGGTCGGCCCAGGCGAAGGGCCGGGGGAAGAGGTCGTCCTGGGCGATCGCCCGTGACGTCTCGGTGACGATCAGGGTCCAGCCGTTGAGGGCCCCGATGCCCGAGATGACAGCCACGGCGGCGATGAACTTCCCGGCCCAGGCTTCATGGGGGAAGATGGACTCGAATGCGTTGACGAACGGCGACCCGGTGTTCACCAGCGTGTGGTGGGACACCAGTCCCATCACTGCTGCCGTGACCAGCACGTACAGGATGGCGCTGAGCGCCGTGCCGAGAAGCGAGGCGCGACCGACGTTCACCCGGGGGTTCTTCACCCGCTTGGCCGTGACTGCTGCCGCCTCGACCCCGATGAAGGAGAAGAGCGCCACCCCGGCGGCGATCCCGATGCCGCTGTAAAGGCTGCCGCCCGAGGCGTTGAAGGGTCCGAAGTTGGCCTTGTCGATGAAGAACCATCCGACGATGCCGACGAACAGCAGGGGAAGGAACTTGAGGACGACGGTGATGTTCTGGAACCACGCCATCTGGCGGACCCCGACCAGGTTCACGATGGCCGGCACCCACAGTCCCACCATGGCGATGCCCCAGTTCTCCATGCCGCTCGGATGGGTGAAGCCGAACAGGGCGTCGACGTAGAACACCCAGGACGAGACG
This sequence comes from Acidimicrobiaceae bacterium, assembly GCA_003138855.1. Taxonomy (GTDB): domain Bacteria; phylum Actinomycetota; class Acidimicrobiia; order Acidimicrobiales; family RAAP-2; genus Bog-756. The sequence goes on from PLHF01000059.1 coordinate 30,318, forward strand.
ATGGCCGCGTTTCCGGCCCAGGACTGGATCCAGTAGCACCAGCCGACGAGATAGCCGGCGAAGTCGCCGAACTCGTGCCGGGAGTAGGCGTAGAGCCCGCCGTCGCTGTTGGGCACCCGCTTCGTGAGCTGGCCGAACAGCACGGCCAGGAGCATCGCGCCCACGGCGATGACGCCCAGGACGACGATCCCCATGGTGCCGGCACCAGCCAGCACGGCCGGCATGGTGAACACGCCGGTCCCGACGATGCTGCCGATGACCAGCGCGGTCGCCGACGTCAGCCCCAGGGCACGGGCTTTCTCCTCGTTCCGCGGCGACAGCGGCTGGTCGGAGGGTGCTGGTCGCCCAGGCGGCCGAGCGCCGGTGGCTGCCGGGGGAACAATCGTCTCTTCCGAGGGTGCGCTCATGGCGCGGTCACCGAAGGCCCCTCAAGGATGTCCGCCACGACCCCGTTGTCTCGGCGGGTGCACTTCGAACGGTCGATGCTCATAGCGCTCTTGGGCCTCTCCTGGGCGATGGGGCTGCGTCACCAAGGGTCTGGAGCGACGATCGATGAGCCGCTGAAACCAACGGACTCAGAAGCGGTGATGCAAATAGGACGGTACACCCTGCGGGTGCGCTCCACAACGGGAATCTGCACTGCTTCGAAGCGAACGTGGAGGTGGCCCGAGAGGGTCACCCGGCACCTCCCGGCACTTCCAGGACCGCACCACAGGGGGCCACCTCGGATGGCGGTGGTACCGCCCCACTCGAAGTCGTCTGACAAGGTGGGCAGCGTCAACATCCTTGCGGTCGACGTCGGTTCGAGCAGCATCAAGCTCCGGGTGCTCGATGACGATGACACGAGCCTCGCTGCCATCGACGCCCTGCGCTCGTTGCGTCCGGACATGTCCCAGGTTGCCTGCTTCGATACCAGCTTCCATACCGACATGCCTTCGAGAGCCGCTACCTACGCGGTGCCCCGTGAATGGCGGGAGGAGTGGGGCATCCGGCATTTCGGTTTCCACGGGCTCAGCCATGACTGAGCCAACCGACGAGCGGCCGAGCTCCTGGGCCGCCCGAGGGGTCAGCTCGGCTGCGCGCTGATACGTGCGCAGGCCTCGGCTTTCTCGGAATGGAGATCGCCCCGACGACCAGCGCGCATGATGCGGAATGTCGGGTGGTACCCGACGATCCGCCGGTCAGCAACTGCTGCAGGCTCCCGAAGGTGCCCTCACGCAGGTGGAGCCCTCCCTTCGCCTGCTTCCTACTGGTGAGTAGCATGCATACTGCCTTCGAGAGCGAGGGATTCGAGGTGGCGTTGGCCGCCCGTATTGACCTCGGAGGTGACGGGTCCGTGTCGAATGCACCGGTGAGGCCTGAAGGCGTCAGCCCCCCGGTCGCGGTCCCAACGTGAGCTCGGCCCCGGGACTTGGCCTGCCCGAGCGCTTACGGGCCTGCCTCTTCGACCTGGACGGGGTCCTGACCGAGACGGCCACCGTCCACGCCACCGCCTGGAAGGAGATGTTCGACGCCTACCTGAAGGCAAGGTCCGATACCAATGGTGAGGCCTTCTCCGGCTTCGACCAGGTAGCCGACTACGACACGTACGTCGATGGCAAGACCAGGGATGACGGGACGCGCTCGTTTCTGCATTCACGGCATATCGATCTACCCGACGGTCATCCTGATGACCCGGCGGGGACGGAGTCGGTGAAAGGGCTCGGCAAATCGAAGAACGAGATCTTCCTGCGGAGGATCCAGGAAGACGGTGTCGAGGCGTATCCCGGTTCGATCCGCTACGTTCGGGCCGTTCGCTCCGCCGGAGTGCACTGCGCCGTGGTCTCCTCCAGTGCCAACTGCGGCGCCGTCCTCGAGGCTGCCGGAATCGCCGACCTGTTCGAGCTACGAATCGACGGCATGACCATCGCGAAGGACCATCTGGCCGGAAAGCCGGCGCCCGACACCTATCTGGCGGCGGCCCGTGCACTGGGCGTCGAACCCGATCAGGCCGCCGTGTTCGAGGATGCCCTGTCCGGGGTGGAGGCGGGCCGGGCGGGGCGGTTCGGCTTCGTGGTCGGAGTCGACCGAAGCGGCCAGGCGGAGGCCTTGGCCCGCCACGGTGCTGACATCGTGGTGGGCGATCTTGCCGACCTGATGGACCCGCCCTGATCGAGCACCCGGCCTACCCGGTCGAACCACGGTGCCAACGAGTCGCAACCTCTGCCCTACGCCGAAGCCGGCTAGGCCGGAGAGCCGCTCCAGCTCCATGGCGATGGGCAACCGTTCACCGTGTCGCTGGGGAGCCCGATCGCCCTTCCGACCGGGACGGTCCCGTGCCCGGACCTACCGAGCCAACCGCATGGCCGTCGGCCGAGGCGTCGCCAGGAGATGCCAGCGGGAGCAGCAGGACGGGAAGTGCCGAACCGCTGAGCACGCCTCGCACCACGCTGGCCCGCTCGGGAGATGGGCTCTGGGACCAGCTGAGCACGATCAGGTCCATGCGCTGGTCGGCGGACACCGCGGCAACCTGTTCGACGACGGAGCCCGTCCGGAGCTCGACACGGTTCGCATCGGGAAAATGCCGGTTGAGGAACTCCCGCCCCAGGATGTCGATGTCGTACTCGGGTCGGTCCAGCATGACCGGGACCGTGGCATCGGTGAACACATGGAGAACCACCAGCTCGACCTGGTCGGCCAGCAGGGGGAGCAACCGCTCCAGTACGGGGCGCGAGGAACCCTCGGTCCCCTCCAGCGGGAGGAGGATCCGCCGGATGGCCCCGGGAGAACCGGTGGCAGGCGGTACGACGACCACCGGTTTGTCGGCATGCTCGAGCAGGGCCCGTGCGGTGTGACCGGTCGGATACGGCTCCGTTCGGGCGGCCCCGGACCAGGCTCCGATCGCGGCGACGATCACCTCGGGGTCGCCCAGAGCAGCGATCAGTGTGGGTTCCAGTGGGCCTTCGACGACACGGAGCGGGACCTGGGCCCGGGTGGCCGTAGACTCGACCGCGTCGAACGGCTCCAGGGGATCGGTCCGGACGTAGACCGCCCGGACCGGGGTGCCGGTGAGCCGGCCGATGCGCATGGCCGCGTCCAGGACCGCTCTGGCACTGGCGGAATTGTCGAGGGCAGCGAGCACGAAGCTCACGGCTGTCTCCTCGTACCGGAGGACGACCCCAGTGCGATGGTGGTGGTCCCAGGGGTGCACCAGGTCGGTCCCTGGTCGGCGACATGGACGAGCAAGGGCTCCAGGCAGGTGACGGTGACGTGGTCCGGCTCGGCACGGACACCGATCGGCTGTCCGGCGAACCGAAGCCTGAGGGCGAGCGCGTGCCATGCACCGGGCAGGTTCGGCCTGATGGCCAGGCCGCCCTGCTCGGAGGCCATGCCCAGGAACCCGAACGCAAGGGCCTGCCACACCCCTCCCATGGTGGCCAGGTGCAGACCGTCCACGGTCGTGCCGGTGATGTCGTCGAGGTCGAGTCGGGCGGCCAGCCGGAACAGTGCGAGTGCCCGCTCCGGCTCGCCGGCCCGGGCCAGCAGCGACGCGGAGATGGCCGGTGAGAGGGAGCTCCCGTGGGCCGTCCTGGGCTCGTAGAAGTCCAGGCAGGGCCCGAGGGACCCCTCTGTCAACTCCTCGGGGACCAGATGGTGGAGCATGAGCACGTCGGCCTGCTTGATCAGCTGGGTGCTGCCCACCCGTCGGGTGCCGAGGAGCATGTCGGCCGCAATCGGTGGGGGCCCGACCTCCGACATCAGGAGCGGCTCCAGGTCGAAGTAGCCGGTGAACTGCTCGTAGAGCCCGGATCGAGCGTCCCACCCGTCGACCAGGTCCTCGGCCAAGGCCTGCCACTCCGACGCCTCGTCGGTGTCGCCGGTCTCCGTGAGGAGGGCGGCTCCCTGGCGGAGGTTCCATCGGGCCATCACATTGGTGTAGGCGTTGTCGTCGACACTCTGGTGGTACTCGTCCGGGCCGATCACGGAGCGGATGTGGCCACTACCGTCGGTGTCGGTCTGGATGCGGCTGGCCCAGTAGCGGGCGGTCTCGACCAGGAGCGGACGTCCTGCTCCGCCGAGGAAGCCGGCATCGCCCGTCCAGGACGCGTAGTGGGCGGCCGCCCAGGCCACGTCGGCCACGATGTGCTCCTCGTGCGAGCCCGTGGTGATGATGAGGGGTGCGCCGTCCGCACCGATGATCTGGTGCGGCGTGACGTCGGTTCCGTCGCGCCCCGACTCCCACGGGAACCGGGCGCCACGGAGGCCGGCGGCCAGCGCTTCCGCACGGGCAGCGGGCAGACGCCGGAGGCGGTACTCGATCATGGCCCGCGCCGCGGACGGCCGGATCGCGACCAGGGCGGGCAGCACGAAAACGTCCGCATCCCAAAAGACATGCCCGGCGTAGGCAGTTCCGGTCAGTCCCCGGGCGCCGACCGCGGCCTCGCCGCTGTCCGGTGCGGCGGACAGCAGGTGGAACACGGCATAGCGGGCGGCCAACTCCGCAGCTGGGTCCCCATCGATCATCACCTCGGCATCCGCCCACCGAGAGGCCCATGCTTCCCGGTGCTCGGCGAGCAAGGTGTCGAAACCCAGGGCCTCCACCTCCGCCAGTCGCTCGTACGCCTCGTCCAATCTGGTGCCGTCGGCGGGGTCTGCGGCCCAGGCGGCGAGGCGTTCCACGATCCGGTGGCCGCCCGTCGTCACCTCCCGGTCCCGTGCGGCCACGGCGATCCCGGTATCCCGTTGTCCGGTGAATGCCCCGGATCGGTCGCCACGCTGTTCGGACACGAATGCCCCTGCGTCGGCCGGGGGGCGCAGGGGGTCGCCCGGAAGGAGCTGGGACTCGGGACCCTCAACCCGCAGTGCCATGGCCTGTGGTGACGCGACCGAGACGAATCGCAGGGAACGGAGCCCCGTGGCATCGTCACCGGACCGGAAGAGCGTCCCGCCCCGCAGGTCGAGCACCCGCTGCCCGGTGGGTGGGAGCGCCGCATCGGCGAGGTCGAACTCGGTCCACAGTGGGCCAGGCAGGCGGTGGTGGTTCTGGGCGAAGACCCCGCTCACCAAGAACATCGGCGTCGCCTCGGGGCCCGCCTCCTCCCATGAGCCCCGCGTTCCCGAGCGGCCATTGCCGAGTGCCCCGAGCGCCTCCGCCATCCGCTCCCGGGCGGGGTCGCCTGGAAGCGGGACGATCCAGGTCGGGTCCCGATCGATCTGTGGCACCCGGTGGGCCGCTCGCCGGGCGAGTTGCTGGTCGAGGAGGGCAATGACCTGTTCCGGACCGCCCCCGAGGTGGACCACCCCGTCCGCCGCGCCGGTCGGTGCGTCGCCCACCGAGACAACCGCGGCACGGAGGAAGCCTTCCACCAGCATGGGGGAGTCGAGGCCGTCCCGCCCGTCGTCCGATCCGAAGGCGCTGCCGACGATCAGTGTCAATCCACCGGTGATACCCCGGTCTGCGAGCCAAGCGGCCACCCACCGCAGAGCATCGACTTCACCTGCGCCGGGGTGCGCGGCGACCGGGGGCACTCCCGTCTGTCGGGCCACCCGATCCAGCGCCCCGTCTTCGTCGGGGTCCGCCGTCCGCCCGGACACGGGCCCTGTCCCGTTGCCGGTCACTGCGACCAGCTCCTTGCCTCGTTTGCCGCACAGGTACAGCGTTCCGGGCCCCCGTGGCCTGGCCTGCAGCTGGCTGTGGCTCTGCTCGACCGCTACGTCGCTCACCACCAACACGTGCACACCCGCTGCACTCAGTGCCTCGAGACGGCCTCGAAGCCCGGACGTGTCGGCCCGGAGATCGGGGACTGCGGCACCCTCCCAACCCAACACGATCGCCTCGAAGGTCGTGCTGATCGCACTGGTCGTCCGTTGCTCGCCATCGGTGGACCAGCCCACCGGTCCGGTCACGCTCACCGGGTCATTCGGTCGATGACGGCCCAAGCATGTCGGCTGGGTCCATGCACGCGGCCAGTGTACGCACGCTGCAGCACGAGCGGGCGGGTCACCGGTTCGCTCAGAAATCCAAGCGAAGCACCCGAGGCGTGAACGCCCGAACTGTCGGCAGCGGAACTCGCCCTGGCGTCACCTCAAAGTACGTCCTCGAAGTTCCGAATCACATCGATGGGTACTTCTCGGACCTGGATCTGGCGCCCCGGCACTGGCGCCGCGGCCTGTCTGCCTCGGAACCTGCGGACAGCGTGGACCAGCAGCTTGCCGGCCGGCTTGCCTGGCGCGATCGCGGCCATCCACCAGGTGGCCTCCGACGCATTCCGCCCCGCCCAACCCATGGCTCCGACTGCCGAGGCCGTCGAAACCAAGAGGCCACCCGCACCGGTCGTCCGGTACGCCCCGGCCGACCAGTGCGCTGCTGGGCAGCGACCGGGTGGGGGGACACCGATCTATGCTCGACCGACGATGCAGATCCAGATCGCGGTCATAGGCGGAGGGCAGGCCCCACCCCCGGCGATCGCGGTGGCCGAAGCCGTCGGTGCCGCCCTTGCGTCCGCCGGAGCCATCGTCGTCTGCGGTGGTCTCGGAGGGGCGATGGCCGCAGCCTGCCGGGGCGCCAAGTCTGCAGGTGGGCTCACCGTGGGCATACTGCCTGGCCGCGACGCGTCGGATGCCAACCCCTGGGTCGACGTGGTCATCCCCACCGGCCTCGGCGAGACGCGCAATGCCCTCGTGGTTGGTTCCGCTGCGGCCGTGATCGCTGTCGACGGAGAGTACGGGACACTCTCCGAGATCGCCCTGGCTCTTCGCTCGGGCATCCCCGTGATCGGCATCGGCACGTGGTCCCTCACCCGCCCCGATGGTGAGATGGACGCGGGGATCGTGCCGATGGAGGATCCGGCGGAGGCGGCCGCAGTGGCGGTGAGGCTGGCCTCTGGTTGATCGGCAACCCAGGGCTTCGGCCGACGCCAATTGGCGAGTCGATTCGGGTGAGTAGGCATCGCGCCGGTAATCCCACTGTCACGGCAAGGTGAACTCTTCGCGACGACACGTCCTTGCCATGCGAGGACTGTTCGTCCGGGCACGTCCGGGAATCGAGCGTCCTCGTGCTGCATGGTCGGTAACCCGCCAGAGGCCCCGATGCTGTGACCTGGCCGGAGGGCCCGCGGGACGGCGCTGAGCAGGCGGGACGGGTGGACACCGCCGGGTGGGCGTGAGCCGGCACCCGGCCGAATCGAACGTCGAAATGGGCGGTGCCCCGGGGGAATCCGGCCCCTCCCCACCGCTACCGTGTGGCGTGAGACCGATCTGGATTGTGGCAACCGGAGTAGTGCTCGGAGGAATGGCCGCAGCCGGCTGTGGTGGTTCCCAATCTGCATCCCCGACGCAGCGCTCGACCTCTGCAACCTACGTCGGTACCGACGTTGCCTGGCTCAGCTCGAAGGCGGAGCCCTGGAACCACAAGCTCAACAGCGACCAGTACGCGGTCCTCGCAGCAACCAATGCAAGCAGTGAGGACGCCACCGGCACCTTCTTGGCGCGTCTCGGTGCGGCATGTCACCAAATGTCCGATGAGGTCGGAAAGGCTCAGGACATCGTGCACGCCCCCTCGGCAACGCTCGACAAGGCATGGGGAAGAATGTTGGCGCAGACCAAGGTGTACACATCCGACTGCCTGACGGTCGCACGCAGTCAGCCGAGCGCTGTTCTGACCTCGAATGTCACGAAGTGGACCAACAGCGTGACGGCCATGGATCCCGCCAACGCCACGTTCAACACCGCGGTCACCGCTGTGCGCAAGGCGGCAGGTGAGCTGCCTGGTTGATCGAAGTCAGGGCGCTGGCCAGGCGAGTGCCCGCCGCCGGCGAGCGGCAACCAACACCGCGGCCCCGATCACGCCGGCACCGCCCAACGGCAACAGGAGGGCCATCGGTGTTTCGGGCGTGCTCGCCCCCGGCTGCACCGGTGCCCAGTTCGGCGCCAGGTCGGTGGCGAAGTTCGGGGTGAGGTCGACTTCCTGGCCGAACCTATCTGCATTGTCCGAGAAGGGCGCATAGGCGGTGAAGATGTCCTGGGTGTCGCTGACACCGTTGAAGCCGACCTGGTCGAACGCGACCTCCGTGCCGTCGGGTGAGAACACAGGGTTCTCGTCAGCGACCAGAACGGTTCTGCCCGAGACATTCTTGGACGTCGCGCACACCTGAATTCCGGTCGGGCTGGACGGCGAGCCGGTCCAGGTCTGGAACACCGGAACGATCGTCGTTCCCGACGCCGGGGCCTGGTCGCTCACCGTGTAGAGCTGGGTGCCGGAACAGGGGCCGTTCGATGTGCTCTGGGCCGCGGTGGGCCGGTCGGACTGGAACGCGATCAGCTCTACCCCGGAGCCGTTCGGCGAGGGGGCGAAGTCGGGCTTCGAGTCGCTGTTGGCCGCGTCGCCGTTGGCGGCCGACAGGTTGACGAGCGCGTGGGTCGAGGAATCGTAGGTGTAGATCTGGCTCGGGCCGGTGCTCGTCGAACGCACGAAGGCGATCTCGTTGGCGTTCGATGGGTCGTACACGGGCTCGGTGTCGATGAACCCTGTCGGCGACGAGAAGACCGGGGTGGCCGAGTCGGGCACCCTCAGGTTCTCGGTGGAGAGCTGTGGCTGACCGCCCGCGAGCGTGCGCTGGAAGATGACGGCGTTCTGATCGCTGGGCGCAGCGGGTGCCCACGTGGGATAGTCGTCGCTCGCCCCGGACGGAAGGTTCTGCGACACTTCCACAGGGTCCCCAATGGCGCGGTCGAAAGGGGCATGGTGTAGAGCTGGGTCGAGGTGCTGCCCACGTCCCGATTGCTGGCGAAGATCATCTCGCTCCCGTCGGGCGAGACGAACGCATGCTGGTCGGTGTACCCGGTGCAGTCGAGTTGCCCGGCCGGAACAACGGTGAACAGCTCGCTCGTGGTGCACGGAGGGCAGCCTGATGCGGTGGCCTGCTGGGTGCTCTGGTACACGATGGTGCCGTTCGCCCCGGGGAATGGCGCGCCGGCCACGCCGGGCAGGAGGATGACAGCATCTGTCGAAACCGCCACCGCCACGGCCACCCGTCGCGAGACGGAGCTCAGCGAAGGGTTCATGGGCCGAGTATTGCGTGGTCACCATTGAATGGGAATCGGATATCGATTGTCTTCTGGTGAACTTCGCGCACGGAATTGTGAACGTTCACCTGCTTGCCACATGAGGGTGAGGAAGTCCGCCGATCGCGGCCGGGCCACTACGCAGTGTGATGGACGAGGCTCGAGCGGGACCGCGATCGTGTCCCCGCTTACCGCCTCAGACCAGTGTCAGTCCGCACCCTGGGTATCGACGATGAGCACTGAGCAGGGCGCAGCGTGGGCAATGGTATTCGGGATGCTCCCCAGTACGCGCCGCGTTCCCTTCATGCCTTTGTTCCCCACCACGATGAGGTCGGCATGCTCCTGTTCGGCAACCCGAGCGACCGTGTCTGCGGGGGCACCTGTCGCGGCATGGACGTCCACCTCGACGCCGCGATCATGGGCGATCGTCGACAGGCTCTTGACCAAGAGGTCGGCGGGATGGATGTTGGCCGAGTGCTGGAGCTCCGCAGGGAGATGCGCCGTGCGCACCGACTTGGGGTCCTACGCGGTGACGACGTGGATCTTCCCCCGGGCCAGTTGCGCCACGTCGGCAGGGCAATGACGGCCTGGCGGGCCGTTTGCGAATCATCCGCTCCTACGACAACGTTCTTGAACACTGGCCTCCACCCCCTCGGTTCGGGACGACGCCCCACCGGCCTCGCGGAAGTCGATGCCGCCGCAAGGGGACTCCGGTGATCGCCATCGGACCGGCGGCGGACGACACCGGCCGGAGCCTCTGGATGGAGACCTATGACGCCTGGAGGCGGTCGGTCACCTCGTCGGACCACTCGCAGCCGCACACGCGGCACTGCAAGCTCAGCCCTCCCTTGGTGTTCTCGGATCCGCGCACGATCAGCTTGGGAACATCCACCGAGCCACATCTCGGGCACTCATGAGCATCGCGGATATCGTCCAACTCACCCTCCTCCGAACGGTGGTTGCTACCCGCCAATAGCTGTGTGACTGCCAGCAGCAGAGTAGTGCCACCCGGCCGGGGTCGCCAATGGACTCGAACCCCGCGAGGTCACCCGGGACCGGCCGTCGAATCCGCAGGTCGGATCGGTGCCGAACCTCGTCCATCGCTCCTGGTCGGCGCCCTAAGGCGGGGTCCCCGCCCCATGGCGCCCGGTAGCGGTCGCGGTCGGAACCGGTGGTCTTGGACGAAAGCTCCTTGCCGGGCTGCCATCGCGTCCCTACTGTTGACCACGGGAGTTCGGGCACCGTTCCCGCAGCATGTCGGCACCTGTCCGACACTGGCGCTCACATCGAGGCGGGAGGGCGCGACATGGCACATCCGAGCCGGGACAATGCGATGGACCACGTGGTCGTGGTCATGTTCGAGAACCGCTCCTTCGACAATCTGCTCGGCCGGCTGTACCAGCCCGGCGAGGTGGAGTCGTTCGAGGGGGTCATCGGCAGGGGGTTCAGCAATCCGATCCCCGGGTGGGCCGAGCACGGTGCCGACCGGGGGGTGGTCCCCTACGGGGTGGCGACGAACATGGACACCCCCAACCCCGACCCCGGTGAGGAGTACCAGCACGTCAACACCCAGTTGTTCGGGCTCATCGATCCGCCCGGCAACCGGTGCATCCCGCCCGAGCAGACGGCTGCCCCCTACAACGCGCCGGGAGACCCTCGCCGAACGCCGACGATGGACGGGTTCGTGACCGACTACATCAGCGCGTTCACCGCGGAGATCGGCAGGCAGCCGACCTACGACGAGTATGCGCAGATCATGACCGGCTACACCCCCGAGCAGATGCCGGTGACCTCGGCACTCGCCCGTGGTTTCGCCACGTTCGACCACTGGTTCTGCGAGGTCCCCTCACAGACCTTCACCAATCGGTCGTTCTTCAACGCCGGATCGGCGTCCGGCTTCGTCACCAACATGATCCCCACGGATGCCTTCCCGGTGCACAACACGGCGGAGACGATCTTCGAACGCCTGGAAGCGCAGGGGCTGAGCTGGCGCGTCTACTGCGATCACGACAGCATCGTGCCGTTCACCGGCGTGATCCACGCCTCCCGGTTGCTCGGTCGCGCGTCCAATTTCGTCACGACCGAGCAGTTCCTGGAGGACGCCGCCAAGGGCGAGCTGCCGACCTACTCCTTCATCGAGCCCAACATGTTGCACGGCCACAATGACATGCACCCGGCGTGCAATGCCGTCCTCCCCGGTATGGCGGCCGACCCGCCATCCTCGCTGCTCGGTGGCGAAGCGCTCCTGGCCAAGGTCTACAACGCCGTGCGGTCCTCCTCGTCCGCCAGCGGATCGAACGCCTTCAACACGTTGCTGATGGTCAACTTCGACGAGCACGGCGGTTGCTTCGACCACGTGCCGCCGCCTCCGGCCCCGCCTGCCGACCCGGCGGGGACCCCCGGGGAGAAGGGATTCACATTCGACCGGTCGGGCGTGCGGGTGCCGGCAATTGCGATCTCGGCATGGGCCCCGGAACGGACCGTGGTGAGCTCCGAGTACCGCAACACGTCGGTGATCCGGACCCTGCGCGAACGCTGGTCGCTCGGCGCACCCTTCTCGGGCCGGGAGGCGATCGCCCGCGACATCACCCCGGTCCTGTCACTGGAGGACCCGAGGCCCCCCGAGGAGTGGCCCGACGTCTCTCCCCGACCGGTGCCCGAGTTCGACGTCGCCGTCGTGCCGCTGGACACCCCGTTGAGCCCACTGCCGAGGGGTCTCTTCTTCGGCCTTCTGGCGCTCGGCAAGGAGCTGGGGCAGCCCGTCCCGGACATCAAGCCGGAAGACGACATCAAGGGCGCCGAGGCCATCTCGATCCTTCGGGACGAGTTCGGACACATGTTTCCCGGTCTGCAGGGCAGGTAGTTCCGCCGCCGACCTGGTCGGGGGCGGTAGGTCGTGCGCGGTTTCACCCCGCGCCGCTGGCCTGGCAGGATCTACGGCATCGGCGACTCGGGACCGGTGAGGGACGGAGAGCAAGTTGGACGGATCAGCCGGTCTGGCGACGCGCGGACCCTGGGTCGATCTGCATGGGCATCCGGGGCGCTGCGGCGAGGCCTACGCCGACCATCGCCGCCAACTCGCAGGACTGCACGGCCTGGTGCGCCATCACGGGCTGCCCCTCGTCCGGACCGCCGATGACATCATCGCAGCCCATCGTGCAGGCACCACCGCCCTCTTCGTCACCTGCGAAGGCGCCGACTTCGTCGAGGACCGCCCGGAGCGTCTGGACGAGGCCCATGCCGCCGGGGTCCGGTCGATCACGTTGGTCCACTGTCGCCAGCACGAGTTCGGCGACCTGCAGACCGAGCCGCCGTTGCACGGCGGGCTCTCCCCGGCCGGGCGCGAACTGGTCCGCGAGATGAACAGGATCGCCCGGCTGATCGACGTCATCGGTGTCGACCATGTGGCGGTCGGCACCGACATGGATGCCAACTACCGGCCTGTCATGACCGAGTATGGCCAGTTCGGTGTCCTCGGGGATCGGTTGCAGGCGAGAGGGCTCACCCAGGCAGGGGTGGACCGGGTCCTCGGCGCGAACGCCGTGGATCTGATCCGGACGGTCTGCGGCTGACCGGTCGGTCAACGCTGCGGGGCATGGGTCCTGCGGTCAGCCGACGCCCGGTGCCGGCCGATCAGGTCGAGGCGTCGAGGGTGGTGGTGGTCCCGCCGCCGTCCCGGGCCAGCTGGGCCGAGGTGAAGGGGAGCGGGACCCAGAGGCCCTTCGAGTAGAGCTTGGTCATGTTCGCATACCACGGGGACGTGGAATCGGTGGCCTGCGAGTAGGTGAGGATGCCCTGGGACACGGGCCCGTTGGGTGTGAGCTCCGTGGTCATCACCAGCGAGGAGCCTTCATAGACCACGCCGTAGGGGAAATCGTCGAGCGGGCCACCCTGGCCGTCGGCGGCGTAGATGGCGTTGAAGCAGCCGGTGTCACAGCCGGGGATCGGGATGGAGGCACCGTTGCGGGTGACGTGCTGTACCTGGCCGTAGGTGGCATCCAGTGGGATCCCGTGGGACTGCAGGTTGAGTACGGCGTCGGCGAGGGCCCCCAGGATGGCGGGATTGCCCGTGTTGAGCTGCGAGGGGGTGGTCAACGGCTGGGCCGGATTGAAGGAGTCGGCCCAGAAGGCCGACGGGCCGGTGGGTGCGTAGGCGGCCCATTCGGAGAAGAGCCAGCCGCCGGTGGCGTTGAGTTCTCCGGTCTTGTCGTAGCCGGCGAGTGCCGAACAGGCCGATGTCAGGTCTACCGCCGTCCCGTTGGTCGCCTTCGCCGACGGCGTCTCGCGGCACGCGGCGACCAGGGAGTTGAGCACCAGCTGTGCCTCGAGGGACTGGTCGCTCTGCCACATGGCCTGGAGGGTCGGAATGGTGAACTTGGGTGGACCGAGCCCATCGGTGCCGGCCACCCGCTGGGCGATCATCTGGTTGCCGAGTCGGGTGCGTAGGCCCTGGATGGTGTTGATGTCGCCGATGATCGGCGAAAACGCCGGGAACGGGTCACTCGGGTTGGCCAACCAGTAGGAGTCGTTCGAGTTCTCGACGTAGTCCGTCCGGATGGTGTGCGGCATGTGGGTGGAATTGAAGATGCCTGGGACCGGCGTACCGGGGTCGGTTCCCCAGGCGCACGTCGATCGTGAACCGTCCAGGGTCACCACACCGGCCGCGGCATAGACCAGCGCCGCCGCTCCCGGCGGGGTGCAGCTGTTGATCAGAGCGAGCGGCACGTTCGGCGTGTTGCCCACGTCTCCGTAGAGCACGTGCCCGGTGTCGTCCGCGGCGATCGTGTTGAAGGTCGGGATGGCCAGGTAGGTCGACTCGACGTTCAACAGGTTCTGGACCGAGGTGGCCTGGCCCATCTTGAGGTACTGGTTGGCGGCCCGGGTCCCGTCGCTCATCGTCGAGTCGTCGACGGCATAGGCCGTCGTGGAGTTCCAGCCGTAGCCGGCCTGGGATACCACCAAGACCCGGCCCCATTGCGTCGTGTAGAAGGTGTGCGTCCGGACGCCGTGGCCGGTGTCGACCTTGGCCACGACCGTGCCCATCTTGTGGGGCTGTCCGTCCACGTAGTAGCTGGTGGGATCACCCGGTACGAGCTTCAGCTGGTAGAAGGTGAAACGGAAGCTCGTGGAAACCGTGTGCGTCCACGCCAGGTCCTGATTGAAGCCGATCCCGACCAGGGGGAAGCCCTCGAGGGTGCCGCCGAGCACGTTGTACTGGCCCGGAACGGTGAGCTGGGCCATCCAGAACCGCTCGGTGCCCTGCCAGGGGAAGTGCGGGTTGGCCAACAGCATCCCGTCGCCCGCCGCGGTGTCCTGCGAGCCGATCCCGATGCCGTTCGAGCCCAGGGTGGCATCGCCGGACTCGCCGAACTGGGCCGCGAGTGACGCGCTGGTCAGCGAGGCGGCCGCTGCTGTCGGAGACGGCTGCTCGTCGGCCGACGTGGCCGCCGAGGACTGGCTGGGAGGCGCGGCCTGCACCTCGTCGGCGATGAACTGTGCGCTGGACGCCTCGGTGGTGATCTGGACGCCCCGCAGCAGCATGTCGGTGAGGGTGATCGGTCGGACCCACGGCTTGCCCGCACAGCGCGGATCGTGGAGGTTCCCTGAGCGGAGGTACGCGTTGTAGCCGGCGACGTACCCCCGGTAGACCTCCAGCACCTGGGGGAGTGGGCCGACGGGGGGCGGCTGGCTGAGCTGGGCCGTCGCCACGCCACTGGCCTTGATCGACTGCCAGAAGAAGTCCGAGTCGAGGTTGGAGTCGTACGCTCCCGCGGAGTAGTTGAGGCTCTGCCCGTTGGGTCCGAAGTACCTGGACCGCTCTCCATTGACGGTGACGAAGTCCTCCGCCAGCGTGCAGAAGTTGTCCTGGGTGAACGCCCACGCTTCGCCGTAGCCGAGCGCGGTGAAGTTCGCAGCCCGGATGTGGGGGATGCCCGCATGGTCCCGGGTGATGGTGACCTGGGACGATGTGGGAGCCGCCGAGGTGCCGGAACTGCATGCCACCAGGAGGGGGGCGATCACGACGAGCGCCAGCACGGCAGAGACACGCCGTACTGATCGCTGACCCATGGTCTGCAAGCTATTCACCTCGCCCCCACCTGTCCAGATGGAGGTCGAACACGCCTGGCCCGCTGCGGCCAACGGCACGTGGGCGTCTCCATGCAGCCGTAGGGTGGGTGGCCCCAGCTCGCTCTGGAGAGGAGGCCCGGACCATGCCCACGTTTCGACTCGGCGCGACCGTGCTCGACGCCATCGGCTCGACGCCCCTCATCGAGGTGGACGGCATCTGGGTCAAGCTCGAGTACCTGAATCCGTCCGGCTCGATCAATGCCCGTATGGCCCGGTACATCATCGAACGGGCCGAGAGCGAGTGCCTCCTCCACCCGGGCGACACCATCGCCAACGGGTTCGTGCCGGACATCTACCGGCGGTACAGCTCATTGGTGGACCGGGTGATCGCAGTGCACAGCGATGAGGCGATCACCGAGATGCGCCGGCTGGCGCGCGAGCACGGGCTGCTGGTGGGCCCGAGCTCGGGGGCGAACTTGGTCGCCGCACGCCGCCTCCTCGACGAGGTGCCCGGGGTGTCGACGGTCGTCACGATCTGCTGCGACGAGGGGGAGAAGTACCTGAGCGGGTACTTCACACCCACCCCGCTCTCCGCGGCTCCCAGATCACTCCGGAGGAGACCGCGTCGGCCGACGTCAGTGACCAGGCGGCGGTGCTGTTCCGAGGTGGACGATGTCGGCGTACGGCCCCCGCCTGCGCCCGGGTGCGGTGACGGAGAGCTCCTGTGCGACCGTGCCGCCGAAGCTGACGTCGAGCACGCAGGCCGTCGGCCATCCCACCGCGGCCAGTCTGCAACTCTGTCCGTTCTGCCACGACCCAGCCCCAGAATCCGTCCTACAGTCTGGCGATGACCCCATCACGCTTCAGTGGACGGACCGCGCTCGTCACCGGGGGGGCGTCGGGCATCGGGCGTGCCACGGCACTGAGACTGGCCGGCGAAGGAGCCGCGGTGGTCGCTGCCGACGTCAACGCCGAACTCCTCGGCCAGCTCTCGGCGGATGCAGCCGGTCTGGCCGGGTCCGTCACCGCCCTGGTCGGCGACGTGGGTTCCGAGGAGGGGGTCGAACGGACGGTCGCCGAATCCGTCGGACGCCTCGGCAGGCTCGACGTGGTGGTGAATGCCGCCGGCGTGCTGTCGTTCTGCCACTCCCACGAGCACACACTGGACGAATGGAACCGCCTGATCACGATCAACCTCACCGGAACCTTCCTCGTCTGCCGCGAGGCCATCCCCCACCTGCTGGTCACCGGCGGCAACATCGTGAACCTCGCGTCGACCGCCGCCCACAAGGGCCAACCGTGGGCGGCTGCCTATGTCGCCTCGAAGGGCGGCGTGCTCGCCCTCACCCGGGCGCTCGCCGTCGAGTACGCGGGTGGGGGCCTGCGGGTGAACAGCATCAGCCCGGGTGCCATCAACACGCCGATCACGTCGGCTTTCCATCTGCCGGAAGGTGCGGACATCTCGCTCATCAACCGGGTGTCGCCGATGGGGAGGTTCGGCACGCCCGAGGGGATTGCCGCGGGGATCGCCTACGTGGCATCCGACGAGGCGTCGCACATGAACGGGACCGACATCCTCATCGACGGCGCCACCGTGGCCTGACCGACCCCCGGGCGCTCGGACCGGCTAGGCGAAGACGACCGTCCGGCTGCCGTTCAGGAGCACCCGGTCCTCCAGGTGCCACCGCAGTCCCCGGGCGAGTACCGAGCGCTCGATGTCCCGGCCGATGCGCAGAAGATCCTGCACCGTGTCGGCGTGGTCGATGCGGCTCGAGTCCTGCTCGATGATCGGACCGGTGTCGAGCTCGGATGTCACGTAGTGACAGGTGGCACCGATCAGCTTCACTCCTCGCTCGAATGCCTGGTGGTAGGGGCGGGCGCCTGCAAAGGAGGGAAGGAAGCTGTGGTGGATGTTGATGATCCTTCCGGGATAGCGGGCGCACACTTCGCCCGGGATGATCTGCATGTAGCGCGCCAGGACCATCACGTCGCCGTCGAGCGCCTCGAAGTGCGAGGCGACCTCGGCCAGCGCCTCGGACCTCCGCTCGACCGTGACGGGCACGTGGTGGAATTCGATGCCGTGCCACTCGACCAGCGGGCGCAGATCGGGGTGGTTGGAGATCACTGCGGGGATCTCGCACCGGAGATCGCCGCTGCGCCAGCGATACAGGAGGTCGGCAAGGCAGTGGTCCTCCCGGCCGACCAGCACGACCACTCTCTTGCGGACGTCGGTGTCGCTCATGCGCCAGTCGAGCCGGAACTCGTCTGCCAGGTCGGCGAACCGAATGCCGAACTCCTCGGGCCCGAAGGGAAGGCTCTCGGCCAGCACCTCGATGCGCTGGAAGAACTGCCCGGTGGCGAGATCGCCGTGCTGGGCGGCCTCAACGACCCATCCGCCATGCGAGGCGATGAATCCGCTGACCGCGGCCACGATCCCCGTCCGGTCCGGGCACGTGATGGTGAGCACGAAGCGTCTCATGTGCCCATCATGGCCGGTTCTCACCTGAGGGCGCTCGAGTGCCGGATCGCTGCTTCAGCCTCCACGGAGGCACGATGTCGCCGACGGCCACCGCCGGGGAGATGATCACGAGGGGTAGGAGCTCACCGAGCCGTAGGTCCACCATGGTCCTCCGCTGGCCTTCGCGGTGACAGTGCTGCGCGTGCTCCCGACGCCAGAGGCCCCTGGGTCCCACTGCATGGTGCCCGTCGACCACATGGTGTCCGTCGAGCATGCCGGCTGGAGCGAGCCCCTCCGGGTCACTCCTCGTCGTCGGCCTCCACCACCGTGACGTCCTCCTCGACGGCGTGCAACCTGCCGTCGTCACCTCTGACGGCGATGGTCTCGTCGACGACGACGTCGCCATCCGATGTCACCGTGGTGATGGTCTCGTCGGTGGCGACGATGTTACCGTCGCCATCCACCGCGGCGACCAGGTCGTCGACCACGACGTTCCCCTCGTCGTCGACGACCTCGGTCTCGACCTCCACCAGTTCGAGCGCGTCCTCACCGGCGGGTGTTTCGTTGGTCTCACTCATTATCGGCCTCCCTGACAGTGGGCCGGGCCGGCCCGCCACCAGATCATGGCATGTGGCGTCAGCCGAGCGTCGAGCGCCCGTCGGTGGCCCACCAGTCGGCCGTCAGCCGCAGGCCCTTGATCGGCGCTCTGGGCATCAGCTCCTCGTAAGTGCGCCGGTACCCGGTGTGGGCGATCCGCCAGGCCCCCTCGTCCTTCACGTAGCGGTCGGTGTAGAACGCGGCGCCCTGGATGTTGATCCCGATGTCGGTGAGGATCACGACGTCCTCCAGGGCCCAGACCCCGGTTGCCTCCGCCCGTCCGATCAGGTCGATCTCCGGGTGATGGCACCGGTGGCTGCTCAGCATGGTGGTGGCACCCATGGAGGTGCGGAGGAACTCCATGATGGCGTCCCGGCCCTCGAACTCGTAGAGCCCGCCCCCGTACCTGGCGGTGGCGTCAGGGGTGAAGCAGGTCTCGATGTCGTCCCACAGCTTCTGATCGAGGCATCGCAGGTAGCGGTACTTCAACCGTTTGATCAACTCGATCTCGACGAGATCCTCGGGCGTCATCGTTGCTCCTCTGCGTGTCGTGGGCTGCGAGCCGGACGGTCGTGTGCTCGGTGCCGGTCTACCGGATCGTCCCCTTGCCGGGGATGAGCGGGAGGTCGAGGGCGGTGACCCACCCGGGGGGAAGGTCGTTGACCGCCGGCACCGCATTGAGCGCGCGCAGGCCCGTGGCGAGGCAGCCAGCGGCGGCCGCATCACGCCCGCTCCCGTCGGTGAACCGGAACGCGGTCTCCTGGGTGATCGACGGTGAGCCAGTGATCTCGACGCGATAGACGTCGTTCCGGGTACCGCGGGGCCAGTCGGGCGCGGCACCCTGCCCGACCCGGTTCACGTGCTCGAGGCAGATCCGTGGCTCGCCGCGGTAGATCCCGTTGATGGTGAATCGGATGGCTGCGACCTCACCGGGTTGGATCCTGCCCTTGGCGGTCGCGATCGCTGTGTCGGTCACCCACTTCTCCCAGGTGCTGGTGATCCCGTCGAGTTCGATGCCCACGGCATGGGCCATCATGGGCACCGTCGCACCCCACGCCATGACCAGGATGTCGGTGTGCTCCAGGAGGGGGATGAACTCGGGTGGCTGCCCGATGCCCATCTCGGTCTCGTAGTCCCCCTCGTAGTTGATGTAGTCGAGGATCTCGAGTGCCCGCACCTGGCGCACCTCCCCGCACAGCCCCATCAGCGTCATCGGGAAGAGGTCGTTGGCGAAGCCGGGGTCGATCCCGGTGGTGAAGCACGAAGCGCCTCCCTCGGCACACGCCTCGGTGATCGGGTCGATCCACACCGGAGGGTTCTGGGACATGGCCGGCCACACCCAGGGGGTCATGGCCGTGGAGCACACGTCGACGCCGGCGCGGAGGAACGCACCAATGTCGCGGATGTTGTCAGCGGCACCCGCCGCGGTCGGACCGTAGTGGACGAGCGCATCGGGGCCAAGGGCGATCAGCGCGGCGACGTCGTCGGTGGCCGTGAGCCCAATCGGCCCGATCCCGCAGACCTCGCCGGCGTCCCTGCCCACCTTCTCGGGGTTGTTGACGCCCACCCCCACCAGCTCGAAGCCGGGATGGCGGAGGATCTCGGGGATCACCATCTTCCCCACGAAGCCCGTGCCCCAGACGACCACCCGCTTGGCCGCGCCGGTCACCGGAGCATCTCGCCCGAGTTGACGAGCAGGTACTGGCCGGTGACGGCCTTGGCGTGGTCCGAAGCGAAGAATGCGGCCACGTCGGCCACCTCGCCGTCCTCGGTCATGCGGCGGAGCGGGAACTTGCCGACGATGCCCTCGAGGACCTCCTCCTTGGTGCGGCCCTGGTGATCGGCCGTGCCGTTGACGAACATCTCCACGGGCGGCCCCCACATCCACGACGGGATGACCATGTTGAAGCGGATGTTGTCGGGCCCGAGCTCGTCGGTCAGGTAGTACATCGCCGTCAGCAGGGCGCTCTTGGATGCGGCATAGCCACCCTGGGGCATCTGGGGCTGGAACATGGACTGCGAGCCGATCAGCACGACGGACCCACCGCCACCCTCCTTCATCGCCTTGGCCACCGGGCGGATCACGGTCAGCGCACCGATGACATTGGTGTCGAACGCCGCCCGCCAGTCCTCGAACTTGAGGTCGTAGAGGCCGCCCCACGCATGCTCGAACGCCGCCACCTGGATCAGCGCGTCCACCGAGCCGAAACGGCGTTGCGCGGTGTCGACCAGAGAGGCACAGGACTCGGGATCGGTGATGTCGGTAACGTGGACGGCCACCCGCTCGCCGGTCTGGTCGAGCTCGGCTGCGATCTCCTCCAGGCTCGACCCGGTCCGCGCCGCCAGCACCACGTTGGCACCGTCGCGCAGGGCGCTGGTGGCGCACTCGCGGCCGAGGCCCCCACCGACGCCCGTCACGAGTACGGTCTTGTTCGCCAGGATCATTCCCATCTTCTAGCAGACGTGCCCCGGCACACCGGATTCTGCCCGGGCGGGGCGGCTGTCGGAGCCGACAACTGACCTTCGGCCCTTGTCCGGTCGGAGCGGGATGCAAGAAGATGGGGGCAGGTCGCAGGACGACGATGGAGGTGCCGTGATGATCTTGAACCTGTCCGAGTCGCAGGCCGAGGAGCTCCGCCAGACGCTTGAGGGAGTGCTGGGCGACATGAGCAGCGAGATCGCCGACACCGACAACCCCATCTACCGGAAGCAGCTCCAGGGCCGCCGGGAGAGGCTGGCAGCAGTCCGCGCCGAACTCGGCGGCTGAGGGGCTCCCTTCACGTCGGTCGGGGATCAGCCCCGGTTTGCGCGCACCAGTCGTTCGGCGGCATTGGCAGCGGATGGGTGGGACCGGGCCGGGGGGTGGACTGAGGGCTAGCCTGGATCACAGCGTCCGGACGCGAGCATATGGGAGTGCGTGACATGACCCTGAGAGGAACCGACCCCCTACGTGCCGGCGAATCGGGTTCCGCCGGCCCGGCGCGGATCTCCGCGGCCCTGCTCGACGGCAGACTGACCGAGATCGAGGTGGCCTGGGCCGATCATCTCGGGCACACCCTGGGCAAGCGCATCCCGGCCGCCGGCTTCCTCGAGACGTCCGATGCGCAGGGCTTCGGGTTCTGCGACGCCACCCTCAGCTGGGACGTGGTGGCCGAGCTCCACGAAGGCGCCCGTCTCACCGGATGAGAGACCGGGTACCCGGATCTCTTCGCCAAACCGGAGCTGGACACGTTCCGGTTCCTCCCCTGGCGGCCCGGGGTGGGACAGGTGGTGTCCGATGTCGTGGCCCAGGGCGGCGAGCCGGTCCACACGGCTCCGCGGACGGTACTACGTCGGGTCGTCGAACGCCTGGCCGAATTGGGCTACCGCGCCGAGATCGGGGTGGAGATCGAGTTCTTCCTGCTCGATCCGGCCGCACGGCCGCTCGGCGGCTCGGTCCGCTGCTACTCGCTGGAGAATGCCAACGAGCTCGATCCGGCCCTGACGACCATCACCGAGGGGTTGGCAGGGTACGTACCCGTGGAGGGCGTGACCTCCGAGTACGGTCCGGCCCAGCTGGAGATCAACCTGCACCACGCCGACCCGCTGACTGCCGCCGACGACGGCTTCCGCCTGAAGTACGCGGCGCGCGCCCTGGCCCGAAGAGCCGGCGCCCGCGCCACCTTCATGGCCAAGCCCTTCCAGGGTCTGTCGGGGAGCTCCATGCACCTTCACTTGTCGTTGTGGCGGGACGGCGAGCCCGCGTTCGCCCCCGAGGGAGGTGCGGAGAACCCGCTCATGCGGTCGGCCATCGCCGGCATCTTGGCCCACCTGCCGGCCATCACCGTGTTCGGCGCTCCCAGCATCAATTCGTACAAGCGCTTCGAGAACAAGTCCTACGCGCCGAACACGGCGAGTTGGGGAGGTGACAATCGGACCGCTGCGGTGCGCTCCCTGGTGGAGGGCGATCGAGGGACCCGCATCGAGCTCCGGACCCCCGGGGCGGATGCCAACCCATACTGGGCCGTCGCGGCCCTCCTGGGTGCGGCGATCGCCGGCATCGAAGAGGGGGAGGCGCTGGCCCCCCAGGGTGCCGGCGACCTCTACGGTGCCGGTCAGCCGCTGCCACGGGTGCCCTCCGAGGCGGTTCAACTCGCCCGGTCGGACAGGCGGATCTCGGATCTGCTGGGCGAGGACGCCGTCCACGATTACACCCTCCTGGTGGAGAGGGACTGGCAGGCCTACATCACCACCGTCACGGAGTGGGAGCGTGACCGCTACCTCGATCTGGCGTGATCTCCCGCCGGAGGGAGAGCGGGGCCCGGCGGGCGATCGGCGGGCCGACTGGGCGTATCGCTACTGTTGAGGCACCGGCAACCGTGGAGTGTCGATGACGGCGAAACTGGATGTTCTGGCGGTGGGCTACGCCGACGAGCGGGTGGCGAGCACCGTCGTCCTGATCCGCGACGGCGAGGCGGTCATCGTGGTCGATCCGGGGATGGCCGCCAGTCGCAGCGTCATCCTCGATCCGCTCAGGGAGCTCGGGGTCGAGCCCAACGAGGTGACCGATGTGGTGTTCAGCCACCACCATCCCGACCACACCTTGAACGCCGCGCTCTTCCCGGAGGCCCGCTTCCACGACCACTGGGCCATCTACCGGGGCGACGTCTGGCTCGACCGGCCGGCCGACGGGTTCGAGCTGTCGCCGGCAGTGAGCCTGCGGGCAACCCCTGGCCACACGGCCGAGGACATCACCACCCTGGTCCGCACCGAGGAGGGGCTGGTGGCCTGCACCCACCTGTGGTGGTCGGCCGAAGGGCCCGAGGTCGATCCCCTGGCCGTCGACCAGGGACGTCTCGAGCAGTCCCGCGCCGAGCTGCTGGCCCTGGGGCCCGTGCTGATCGTCCCGGGCCACGGCCGGCCGTTCCCGCCCGGCTGACCCCGGTTGCGCACTCGTTGACGTGCCGTGTGCCTCACCGTGCTCCGTGGGGCGTGGCAAGACAGGCCGTTCGATTCCCACGGTGAGCACTACCAGGTCGCCGGAGCCACGACCCTCCGGCCCCCGCGGCCTGTCCCGGAGATCTTCTTCGGCGGGGCGTCGCCCGCCGCAGGGCA
>PLHF01000093.1 GCA_003138855.1 Acidimicrobiaceae bacterium
CCCTCATGGTGCTCTCGACCGACCGGAAGGTGCCTGATGACGCCCTGATCCGCGTACAGGGGACGCCGGGCATCAGCGACGCACACACCGTCCAGTCCTAGTGACGGCACCTACGGTGGAGGACGGGGAGCGGGTGTCCCCGGTGCCGATTGCCTCACCCGTCGCCCATGGCGCGACGACCCGCGCCACTGGGCGGCCCAAGAGCAGGGACGGGACGACCCCTACCTCGAGTCCTCGGCACCCATTCCCATATACCGACTGCCTCCGGAATCGCCGTGCTTCAAGGGCGCAGGGCGATGATCAGGTTCCGACGACCTTTGAGATCGGCAGGCCGGCGTCGGACGCCGCGGACCACGTGTCGTCGATGGCCACCACCTCACGGCCGGCCCGCAGCAGCAGCGACGCGCCGAGCACGGCTCGGTAGCCGACAGCACAGTGCAGCCAGAGCCGGCCCTCGGGGAGCTCGGCGTCGACCAACCGGTGGACCGCCAGGTGGTGAGCGCCCTCCAGGTGGCCGCTGTCCCACTCCTCCAGGCGCCGCACGTCGATGATCGTGACGTCGTCGGTCCACTCGGCGGCCAGTTCCACGAACGTCGCCAGGCGGAGCTGACCCGATCGGCTCTCGGGGCCGGGGACCGACAGCCCGGTCGGCCTGTCGAGACCGATGTGGGCAAGGAGGTCCCTGGCCCGTGAGAGCTCGGCTTCGTCTGACGCCACGAGAGCGAACGGGTCGCCCCAGGGCATCGTCCACCCTGCGTACGTGGCGAGCGGACCATCCACCCCGGCATTCACCGTGCCCGGGACGTGCGCGGCGGCAAAAGTCGCCCGCGGTCGCACGTCGATGACCCACATCCGCGTGGTCAGCTCTTCGACGTCACCGGCCGCAAGGGTCGGGACGGGCTCCAGGTAGGCGGCGGGCAGGAGGCCCTTTCGATTGCGGGGAGCCATGTGCGCGAAGTAGCTCGGGTAGTCACCGAATCCGTCCAGCAGCGTCTTGACGAATGTCTCGCAGTCGAGTCGGGCCGCAGGGTTGACGTCGCGCTCGGCTCCGATCGTGGTCTCCGTACCGGCGCACGTGGTGGACGAACAGAAGCTGCCGAAGCCGTGCGTCGGGTGAACGCCGGTTTCGTCGGGCAAGTTGTCGAGCATCCAGCGCACGGAGGACCACTGGGCGGAGGCCAGGCTCGCTGCGAGACCGGCACCGAGCAGGTCGGTTCGCCCGACGGTCCCGATGAGGAGCGACCCGCCGGTGAAGACGGCGCACTCCTCGCCCTCGGAAACGACGAAGCTCTGATGGAGCGGCGTGTGACCGGGTGTGGCCTTCACCGTCACCACCAACGCGCCGATCTCGAACCGGTCGCCGTCGACGATGCCGCGGGCACCTCGAACATGCTCGTCCGCGCACACCGCGTAGACCGCGCCGGTTGCCTCGGCCAGCTCGGGACCCCCGCTCACGTGGTCGTTGTGTAGGTGGGTGTCCACGACCATCTCGAGCTGCAGGCCACGTGAGCGGACCATGTCGACCACCTTCCCGACCGGGCGGGGCGGATCGATGACCATGGCCCGCGCCCCGTCGGTGACCAGGTATGCCTGGTTGCCGAGGTCGGAGGCGTCGATGCGGATCACCTCCATCAGGCGCCCACCATGGCATCGGCCCGAGACAACGCCCGAGGGAGGCCTGCTGCCTGGACCCGGATCTCCGGGATGGCGGTGGCCTCCCACTGGCGGCCTCGACGCAGAGGACCCACCAGCCACAGCTTCCGATCGGAGCCCGGGATGCTCCCGTCCCCTTCGGTATCCAACCCCAGGCCAAGAGGACCCGGTCGGACCACGCCGCTGTGGAGCAGCTCTCTGATCAGATGATGGCTCGAGCGACGAACATCGGGCGTCGGCCCGGTGCAGTTCACAACCGCGCCAACCCGAACTATACGGTCGGCCAGTTCGATGTCGACGCCACCACGGGTCGTCCGCGCCGAGCGGACACCACCGGCTGCGACGGTCAGCTGCCCGGTGCCCTTCATGGCCGAGATGCGTGAGGCGACCGAGGGCGCCATGCGGTGACGCACGACCTCCCATTTGCGCAGGAGGTGGCGGAGCAGTCGGCTTCGCTCGGCCTCCGTCAGGTCACCCCACAGCGCGTTGGTGTGGGGCCTCAGTGCATCGACCACCTCACGCCAGTCGCCGACCTCGACGGCCGTCGCTCGGGCCCAGTGGAGCAGCGAACGCGCCGTCGGTTGGCTCGGTGGGACGATCGGTAACGGGCGGAAGGGTTCGTCCGGATGGGCGAAAGGGAGCAGTCCGTGCCGCGAGGTGGCGATGATCTGCCGGTGCCCTGCTGCCCCGAGGCTGAGGGCGAGGTCCACCGCGGTCAGTCCCGTCCCGGCGAGGAGCACCGGCTCGTCGGGACGGATACCGTCCAGGGCGCCCGGAGCCCAGGGATCCCCGATCCAACGCTTGCCGGAGCCACTCAGCGGGGCCGGCCATCTCTGAGGGGATGCACCGGGGGCGAGGATCACCCGGTCGCAGGTCACGATCGAACCACTGGCCAGGACGACCTTCGCCCGGGCCCCACTCGGCATGATGTCGACGGCATGGGCGCGGATGTGGTCGATCGGCTCGAACAGCGAGCGGAGGTAGTCGCCGTACCAGGCTCGGGGAAGGTACGCCCGGCCGTCGGTGGCGGTGCGCCGTCGCGCCCACTCGGTGAAGTGGCCGGGTTCATCGGGAAAGGCGCTCATACAGCCCGCCTGCACGTTCAGTAGGTGCCCGAGGTCGGTGGTGCCGTAGGCGACTCCTCGTCCGAGCTCGGCCCGGGGCTCGATGATCACCACCCGGATGGGTTCCGGGGCCTCTCGGAGGAGGTGGGTCGCGGCCAGGACGCCGGACGCACCGCCGCCCACCACGGCCACGACCTCGGGACGACAGTTCATGCCATCTACGCTATACCTATATTTCCTATGGGCAAAGCCTACAAAAGCCCAACGGATTGGTCAGGATTCCGGCCCGGCGGGCGTCACCCAGCGGCATCGGTCACCATGATCGGCCGCCACACCCAGGTCGAGTTGCAGCGATGACCCGCTCCCCACCCGGCCTGGACTGGTCGACCGCCAGGTCCTCGCCACGGCCCAGCGCCAACCCAATCGGCTACCTCGAGGCGTCCGGCCCCGCCGTCGCTCGCAACCCTCTCGGCGCCAGCGAGGGCGATGAGGTCACGCCCGCCGACTTGGGCCTCGCTGGCTCCCGCAGTTCACGCTGATCCGCAACCTGTTCCTCGTCGGCGCCTGGACCACCGCGGGACAGAACCCGGCCTTCAATCGGCCAAGACAGCGACCGAGACGGAGCTGGCTAACTTGGACTAGGCCAAGTTGGAGCAGCGACCGTCCGGTCCCGCCCCGCCGGACCATCCTCGAAGAGGCCAGCCACCGCGGGACCGCCACACCGGACCCGGTAGTACCACTCGGTGGCCAGGAGCTGGTGAAAGACGCCGGGCGGAAGACCCATGAACGAGTCGGCCTCGACCACCTGACTGCCGTGGGCCGTGATGGCGGACTGCTTCCGGGCGAAGTGCCGGTCCACCTCCATGCGGACCAGGCCGGGATGGTCCATCCCGAGGGTGTCCGCCAGGCCGGCCGGCCACGCTGCCTCCGGCATCCCCCGCCCCAGCCACCGCTCACGCAGCACTGCCAGCTCGACCCGGTTGATGGTCGCTTCATAGAGCGCTCCCGCAAAGGACAGCCCCCGTCCAAGCCGGTGGACCGCCAGGTGGTCGGGGTGCCCGTAGACGCCCCCCAGGTCGTAGGAGACGACCAGGTCGGGATCCTCGTCGTCGAGCACAGCCTGAGCCCGGGCAACCACCTCGGCCGGCTCTGCCACGGCCAGCGCTCCCGGCGGCAGCACGTCGCCGGCCATCCCCGAATCGCGGTAGCCGAGGAACTCCACCCGGGCCACCCCGAGGATCTTGGCTGCTGCGTAGGTCTCGGCGCGGCGGTGGGCTCCGATGTCAACGGCCGCACGGGGGCTCCGCCCCCCTTCACCCGAAGTAGCCACGACCACCACGCACCGCCACCCCAACGTGGCGGCCCGGAGGAGCAGCCCACCGGTGTAGATGGCCTCGTCGTCGGGGTGGGCATGGAGGGTCACCAGGGTCGGAGCGGCCGAGGTGTGCCCACGTTGTTGCAACATTGCCGCCGCGGGCCGTTGTCTAGTTGCCCGGAGCGAACGTCCCCTGGAGATGCCAGTACCCGGTGAACCCGTTGAACGGTCCGCCGACGATCTCACTGGCCCAGGTGATGACGAACGCGTGGGTCGCCGAGTCGTAGGTACCCGACACCGGGGAGGTGAGGCCCGGGCTGGTCCCGTCGGGCTTCGGCGAGCCCTGGTTGAAGTAGAGCTTGTTCCACGAAGCGGTCCACGACTCGAGCTGCCCGGTGATCTTGCCGTTCTCGAAGCTGATGCTGGGGGCGGGGACGGACTTGCCGGTCTGCGGGTCGGTCGCATCGGTGGAGATGCCAAAGGCGATGGCACTGAACGGTGTCGGCGCCACGATGGCACCGGCCAGAGCATTACCGGAGGCATCGAACGCAGGGGAAGGGTTCGGCTGGAACCGGTCGGTGACGAGCCCGCCCGCGGTGCCCGGCACCTGCAACGTGTAGGACTTGTCGGTGGCCGTGGAGTCGGGGTTGTCGAAGTAGGGACCGCTGGCGAGGGTCCCGTTCGGCTGGATCATCCGGAAGTACGTGCCGGTCGCCCCCGAAGCGGTGGAAGTACCCGCAGTGAGGCGGAATGTGCCGACCAACGCCTGGCG
Source organism: Acidimicrobiaceae bacterium (assembly GCA_003138855.1). Classification (GTDB taxonomy): domain Bacteria; phylum Actinomycetota; class Acidimicrobiia; order Acidimicrobiales; family RAAP-2; genus Bog-756. The sequence continues at coordinate 4,805 of PLHF01000093.1, forward strand.
CCCGGCCGCTGTCGCCGTGGTCGACGTGGCCGTCGAGCTCGAACTGCAGCCGGCCAGGACGACGACGCTGAGCCCGACGACGACGGCGACGATGGTGTCCCGCTTTCTCATGATTCTCCTTGTTGTTGGTTGTACGACTGTTCGGTCCGGTCCCGGGCCAGCAGTGACGCTCCGATGGCCAGGAGGCCCGGCATCACGAAGAACCACGGGAAGAGGGGGAACGGCGGAAGGCTGGCGATGGCCCGGTAGTTGGGGACGTTGTCGCTCATGGCGCCGATCATGGGGGTCAAGTCGTTGAGGATGCGCACCCAGTTGCGGTCGAGCGTCGTCACTGCCGGGAATCGTTCCGCCACCTGGCTGCCCGAGAGGCCGCCCTCCTCGAGCGCAGGCACCACACCCAGGCGGAGGTCACCCTGCCCACTGGCCATCGTGGCGAAGTAGTCCTGGATCTTCACCACGCTGCCAGTGGTCTCGATGGTCTTGAACGAGCTCATCATCCGCCCGCCGTCGGGGGCGCGCTGGAACATCTGGAAGGCGGCAGGGGCAATCACCAGGCCGATGCCCACGATGGCAATGGCCCAGCGCCCCGGCCTCCACAGTCGGAGCCGCCGCAACGCCACCACTGCAGAACCGAGAATCAGCACGCCGGGAACGGCGAAGAACCAGGGGAAGAGCCGGAAACTCGGCAGCGCGTCGATCGCCTGGTAGTTCCCCAGGTTCCCTTGGACCTTGTTCAGCAGGTCGGTCATGTCCGAGTTGATGGTCGGCCACTGCGCGTCGAGGCTGGCCAGCGAAGGGAATCGCGTATCGAGGTCGGCGCGAGTGACCCCGGCGGAGGCGAACTGCTGGGTGATCGAGGTCTTGTTCTCCTTGACGGCGGCGTCGATCTGACGGATGTCGGTCTGGAACCCGTCGAGCCGGGCTGTCGTCATGAACGGATGGAACTCGGACAACATGACCGCACCCTTGGGCGTCTTCGAGAACATGCCGAAGGCGAGCGGCATGGTCACCAACGCCGCGCCAAGCACGGCGGCAACGATCATGGGCCATCGGCGCCTGCGACCTGCGGCCACCGTTGCCACCGGGACCGGCAGGCCGCCCGTGCGCGCTGCGGCGCCGGACTCTGGGACGAAGGTAGTGGAGGTCATAGGGGGCCGGGCCTTAATCATACAAACTTGACCATATACGTCAAGTTTGATCCCAGACTCAGCTCCACCGCCGGGGGAGGGCGACCGGCGGCGCGAGCGAACCTGTGGGTGCCGAGAACCCCATCCACGAGTGTCAACGGGCCGCCTGAGCCACTCCGGCTCGCCCCGTCGTCGATCACGCCCTCCTGTTGCGGCTGTCGGTCGGAGAGCACCGCCACCCGCCGGGTTCCAGCCCAAACACCCTTCTCACGCCGACACCGACGGTCCGCTACCAGTGGACGACGGGTGATGTCGGCTTCTGGGACAACCGGGTGACGCAGCATTCCGTCGTCGGGGACTTCGGCGAGAAGCACCGGGTCATCCAGCGGGTGACGATCCGAGGTGACGAGCCGGTCTGAGTCCGATCACCGCACGCGGGCGTCAGTCTGTGGGTGCCCAAATGACCCATCTTATGCTGTTGACCAGGGAGATTCTATGACTACTTGCGTAAGCAACAAGATGGGAATCGAGACCAATAGCGTGGGAAGTGGGTCGATAGGCTCGTCGATCGCCCCTGTCTAGTGTGCTGTCAGCTTGAAGCGCTGATGTTGTCGGTGGTGACGGCTGTGCAGTAACCGGCGAGCCGTTCGAGGATCTGTTCGGCGGTCTTGTGCCATACGATCGGGGTGGGGTTCCCGTTCCAGGTC
>PLHF01000128.1 GCA_003138855.1 Acidimicrobiaceae bacterium
CGGTGCCAGGACAGCAGGGTTGCCGGCGTCACGCCGAAGGTTCCCCAGGACGAACGGGGGAGTAGGCGACTGAGGGCGGCGAGCAGGGCACGATCGGCAGGCTCGTACGCACAGCGTCCGACCTGGCGCCGAAGAACTTCCACTTCATGGCGCAGGGCGAGGAGCTCGGCTTCCTTGGATCCCTCGCGGCGAAAGAGAAGGAGGAGCAACTCGAGGACCTGTCGCAAGCCGAGGTAGACGAAGGCCCATAGCTGGCCTCTGGCTCGCCGCCGTCGCATCGGGATGACGGTAGCCGCGAGGATCGATGCTCTGCACGGAGTCCCTGGTGACGGGCGTGATCGGATTCTCGGACACTACGCGCTGCCCAACTTAGGGACCTCAGTCCGCCATTCCTGAGGGCAACCGCCCAGATCCTGTCCTATAAAATGTCCTACAAACAGCGCCGTTAGCTGCCGTCGGGCACCTTCCCGATCGCCCATCGTCGCAGGTCAGAACGTTACGCTCCGTCCGATGTCTGCCAGATCGTACCCTTGGGACGAACTGATAACGCTGAGGTCTGCTGCTGCTGTCGTGCACGGAGCCATGGACTGAATCCTCAGCAAAGTGAGCATGGCCCGCCACGGGCCAATGAACGACGACGGTCGCCTGCATGGCGTGGATCACGCCGGCGATGGCCCAGCGGGCGAACCCGCCGATCCCCTGGGCGATCGAATGTCCGATCCAGCCGACGATGTCCTGGCCGACGCCAGTCGTCTTTCCGTTCCCGCTCCTGAAACGAACTGATGAGGCCGAGGTGGCTCACTGGCATTTCGTCCTACTTCAAGATGTTGACGGCTCGCGCAATCACAAGGCCCATGACGGCGAGACACGCCGTTGCCTGTACCGCCATCGCCAGTTTTGCCCAACGAGAAAGCGGCATCACGTCGGTAGGGCTGAACGCTGTGGCGTTGGTGAAACCAAGGTACAGGTAGTCGAAGAACTCAGGTCGCCACCCCGGCCGAGCCACGTGAGAGTTGAGGTGCTCCGGAAAAGCAAAATCCGGAAACTCCGGATCCGTACGCGCTCGGGTCTCTGGACCTCTGCTATCAAGCTCCCAGTAGAGGAAGGAAAACGTGATTATCACGTAGATCCACACTACTGACCCGACCCGTAGGAGCTGGCCCGGTGAGTTCGTCTCTGGTCCCCCCCTGATGAGATCGACCACCAGTCGGGCGGTGACTCCCGCAGCTCCGGCAACCAGAATGGCCACAAGTCCGATGGAGAGCGCCCGAACCAACGTCGACCGACGATCGATCCGCCCCGGATCAGCAATGACGAGTGCGACGAGAAGCAGGGCTTCGACGGCCGGGATGATCCATCTCGGCCCCAGGCTGAATTTCGGGGGAAGCAGAAACGGCAACACCGTGGCAATGACCAGCGTGAGGGCCATCGGCCATCGCTTTTCGCCACCGGCAGCGATGCTTTCGGTGTTCATCTCCAGACCGCAGGGCAGCCCGCCGTGGAGTCTGTTTGAGGTGGTGTTGATCCAATGAGTCTGGCGAAGAGGTAGAAAAGCATCGCGGTCCTGGCGCGTGGACCCATCCTCATCGGTCGCTCAATGCTCGTGAGCGACGACCGGTTACGACGAATTCACGTTTCACCGACTACCTGAGTGGTAGTCATCGATCCACTCTTGAGGAACTCTTGCCGGTATTCTCACTTCCGACCGGAAGAGGACTCTCGGTACCAGCCACAACGCCGTAGCCATAAAGGACAGCAACAGGACGATCATAACGAAGGTCACTCCATAGCCCTTAGCGCCGTCCGCGACGGCGGATTCGCGCCAGCGACCCAGATGGCGTCGAACAACCTCATGATGCCAGTCATAGTCAGAGCGATCCCGGCAAAGAGGAGCCAACCTGTACCGCGTTCTTCCATGATGACCTCCCCAAGAGCGATCGCCAAGCTACGCAGTCGCCGATTTTGCGTGCACAGCCACCTTTCCACCACCGCCGACCCGATTCGTCACCCTCTCGGGGTGATTCGGTACGGGTTGTAAGGCGCGACGATGGGTTCGTGATCCAATCCAGAGGGGAGTTGTGAATCGCGACCATCTCCGGTCGTGGCGATCATCGGAGACGGAATTCGCAGATTGCCACGCATGACGCCTTCGCCCATCGAAGATCTGAGCACCTTCGAACGATCTCACGTCGTCAAGACCGCCGTTCGAGCAGCGATCACCGCTGCATTACTGGTGGCTGTGTACTTCGTGATGCCGATCGAGCACCGACCCCACCAGTCGGTAGCCCTCCGCCTGGGTGTGGCTCTGGCTCTCTTCGTGGTCGTCTTGGCCAACGAGATTCGGCTGATCTCCAGCCACGAGCGCCCGATGCTGCGGGCAACTGTGGCCATGGCCACCATCATCCCGCTGTTCCTCATTATGTTCGCCTGGATCTACCTGACCATGTCCCGCGCAGATCCGGGCGCTTTCGGTGGTCCGTTGAAGCGAAGCTCGGCGCTCTATTTTACCGTTACCGTATTCTCCACGGTGGGCTTCGGTGACATCACGGCGAAGACCGACGTGGCACGTCTGGTCGTTACGGTCCAGATGCTCGCCGACCTCGCCGTCGTGGCCGTGGTAATCCGATTGATTCTTGGGGCGGCCAACCGGGGGGTCGACCGTCAGAAGGAGCTCACCGAGTAGCGGTGACCGTCATGCTGCTATCCGAGCAGCTTCACGGTGGAGATGGCGCGTATCACCCGGGTCGTGGAGCGGAGCCGGACGGCAACGACGGCGTGGATGACGGCCACTGCAGTGAATAGCGGCAGCGCCTCGGCCATGTGGATCCAGGGGATCCACCAAGCGAGAATGCCGACCACAACGACGACGACGGCCGTGGTCAGTCGGGCCGTCGCCAGCGGCAGAACCGGACGCCGTCTCGTACTCCAGCCGATTGCGGTCATGGCCAGGTAGAAGATTGCCAAGGGGACCGTCATGCGGAGGATCTCCGTGTCGGGAAGGCGATGCGAGGTGGTGAGATCGATGAGCTTGGAAGCGCTGACTGCCGTGCCGGCGATGCAGACCTGAGCGACAAGATGCGATCCGGCCCACCAACCGAATCGGCGCTGATTCAATCCTGCCGCCGGGATGTCCTCGAAATGGGTGGTGAAGAGAGCGAAGACCAAGATGAATTCGAAGACGAGTGACGCGATGTCGACTCGGTCGATGGTGGCATGACTCAAAGCGATGGCAATCTCTACGAACGACTCACCGCACACGATGAGGGTGAACGCGCCCATGCCGTCGACCATGTGTTGTTCGTCCCCAACGGAGAAGTCCTCAATCCGGTGGAGAATCAGGATCGAGGGAACCACCAGGAGCACGAGCGCCGCAGCGGACAACGTCATTCGAGCGGACTCGGGGAGCAGTGCGGCCACGAAGAAGCAGCCGGCCGTGCCCATATTGACGGCAGCCAGGTGCCTCGCATAGCTCCTGTTCGCGATGCCGTCTCTTCGTGCAGCGCGGAAGAACATGCGGGCGATGGTCAAAAGGAGGAACCCGTACTCGAGGGCCAGGTACGTGGAGTCACCGGTGACGGAGGCGCGCGCTTCCATGGCCATCAGCACAATGACCAGCATCTGTGACAGCAGGAGGAATCGGTGCGTCAGGTCGATCATGTGGTATCGATTGGCACACAACGTGATGGTGAACCACACCCACCATGAAGCGGCAAACACAAGAACGATCCACGCCGCTCCCGAAGAGGGGTGGACGTGGGTGACGGCTGTGCTGAAGATCAGGATCGCAGCGACGAAGATGAGGTCGTAGAAGAGTTCGATCCATGTCGACATGTGGTCGAGCGCCGAGGAGTCGATCCCCCCTACTCAGGTGATCTGATCGTCGTCAGTGCCCATTGCTCGGTTTCAAGGGGTGCGTCACCAGGCCAAAACGATTGAATGCTTGGTCTACGTCTGGTAGGTGTGAGGCCCCGGCGTGTTCCGGAGGCCCTGACATCGTGTGCTCGAACACGTTTGACCGTGCACCTAGTCGTCCGCCGAGTCCGTGGGGGTGCCAACTCCGGAGCCAATCGCTGATCGGGGGTCGGATGCACTGCCGAGCGATTGATGTCCGGCGTACAGGCCCATGAGTCCGACCAACACCAAGGCGATCAACACAACGACTACCGCCACCAGCGTGGTGGGGTTGCTCCACACCACCAGTACCAGCAACCCCAGACCGAGGATGCTCCACTGCAGGCCTTTGCGGTGCCGGACCGCGAAGCCGTGCACCGGGCCACCGGTCATCCAACGGGGCCGGTTCCCTCCGGCCGTCCAAGCCCGGAGGTGTCGATTGCCGGCGATCAGGGTCACGATGGCGATCAGGGCGGCCGCGATGAGGATGATGCGCACCGCCTGGCGCAGCGCAGCCGTGACGGTGTCGACGACAGCCTGATTGGCTGCCACTGACTGGTTCGGGCTCAGACCCGAGAGGTACTGGTTCCGGGCCACCGCCATGACCACCAGGATCACAGCCATCGACAGTGCGAGACCGGTGGCGGCGCGCACCAGTCCACGCCGCCGGTTGCGGGCCAACACGACGGCGCCGGCGAAGCACAACAAGGTGATGATGGGTAACACGATGGCCAGGTCGTTGAGCAGCTTGGTCAGCTTTTGAATCTTGGCCAGATCCTTCGACTGGAACAACACGAAGTCGAGTCCCTTGACCGCGGGGACCTTGTCGAACACGGTGATGCCCTTGGCGTCCAGCTTCTTCTTGACTTGGACCTCCACCTGGCTGAGGTCGATGGTCACCTTGCCGTTCTTCGAGCTGACCGACCCCTCGTTCGATCCGGTCAATACCGCAACGAGCTGCTTATGGGAGGCCCGGTTCGCGGCCACCCACAACGTGTAGAACTGCTTGGACTGGACCGCCTTCAGGGCGAGCTCGTTGGTGACGGTCTCGAGGCCCGAGGTGATCGGTGTGGCCAGAAAACCAACCTTGGGCGGAAGTGCGTCTTTCACCCGGGTCTCCACATCGGTTCGGGAGATCAGGTTCTCACTGACCAGCTCGGCCACCTGGGTCTGGATGGCCGGGTTGCTGGCCAGAGGAGCCACCGTATTCACGTAGGTGTCGGTGTTCAGCAACTGATTGCGAGTGAACACCGTGACCACCGAGAGCACCGAGAGGATGCAGGCCACTACTACCAGTACCCATGACGAGGTTTGCTTCCACCGGGAACTGCCACCGGAGCTCCCGTCCACCGAACTCTCTCCCTCGGAACTGCTGGCCGCGTTGTCGACCTCGGTTTGGTTGTCGGCCATCACGTGACAACCAAGTAGATGCTCTTGCCGACCAGCCAGAACCCGAGCACCAGCGAAACGACGATGATGACCTGATCAGTGTGCGTGTCGATCCATGCTCTGGTCGAGGTCAGAAACGCCTGGCTCTTTTCGGGCCGGAAGCCGGCATAAAGCTCCATGGTGAGGTAAATGGCGGTAGCGACCAGGCAGAACAAGAACAATGCGATGTAGCTCTGCCAGGACGACAGCTTGGCCTCCACGATGGTGGCAACCCCGGCGGCGACGAGCCCCCAGGGCTGGGTCAGTGGCGCCAGGCCCATGGCGTACCACGGCGACATGTTGTCGATGCCGGTCTGCCACTTGGGTGTCTTCTTCGGCTTCTTCGGCTTGCCCATCTTCCGCCACTGGCGAACCGCGATGAGCACGAGCACAACTCCGATGGCGATCTTTACGGCAAGGGCGGCGAGCGATGGTGCCGTGCTCGGTTTGGGCGGCTTGTTGCCGGTGATGAGCACCGTCCCGGCCACCACGATGGCCAGCGACAGAAGCCATCCGAAGATGAACGCGGCCCCCTTCCGTACGCCACCCTTGGACGCCAGCACGAGAATGAAGGCGGTGAGTGGGATCGGTTCAAGCGTGATGACCAGACCGATCAGCAACAGGTCGAGGATCACATCGACACCGTGCTACCTTTCGGTCCCGACCTTGGCCTTGATGCCCAAGCCAGTTGAACCCGGTTACGGAGCCAATAACGGACGTACGGCCCGGGCACAGGTTGGGACTCAGTCATTGCTCTGGCGAAACTTGCGAACGAAGACCACCACCAACAAGATGGCCATGGCTGCGAAGATGAATCCCCCTATGTAGTACACGGCTCTCCTTTTGTTGTTCGATCTCTGTTCGACAGGTGGCAGTGGAGTTCAGGCACCATCTCGCCGGGCCGGTCACGCCCCGGGAGGTGATTGGCAAGCGTGCCCGGCATGTGGATGTCGAGCCGGAGTGAGTCGGCCGCATTCCCACACCGGGCCATTGCAGAAGAATGGCGAACCCGAGACGGGACATGCTTGATCACTCGCTGCTGCTCGCGGGGACGAGCCGGTTGCCCAGGGCACTGGCGAACTCTCGAGCCTCATCGAGGTGATAGTCCTGGAGATTCGTCGGGGGGATCTTGACCCCGTGGTAGCGCTCTTTGTACTCGCCGGAACCGAGGAAGCTCAAGAGGGAGAACAACGAACGGACCTGTCCTCCCTGGTAGCGGAAGTGGATACCGTCCACGAAGTCTCCGCCTCGCTTCGTTCCCATTCGCCGCACGGTGTTTAGGTTGTGCTTCCAATACCGGCGGCAGCACACGGCTCCCGTGAACGGCTTGCCGTTGAGGACCTTGGTGGCAGCATCCGATTCCAGAAAGGAGCGGATGGGGATGTCAGTGGAAAGCCACCAGGTCGGAGAGCCGATGAACACGAAGTCGTACTCCCGTTCGGTGACGACATCGGGAATACCAATCTGTGCGGGGCGATGACGTAGCTCCGCAGGGATCATGGCAACGACCTCGAGAAACGGCTTCGGCATGGGGAACTGCTTGAAGCGCTTTTCGTACCGCGGATCGGTGAACTCGATCCGGGCAAGAGTTGTCTCGCAACCGCGGTCGCGCAGCACCTCGGCCATCGCCTCCATCACCTTTTCCGTCTGATGGGTGTAGGAGAAGTAGACCATGAGTACTGCCGGCTTGGTTGCGGAGTCCATCTCGGTTCCTTCGTTGGAGCCCTAGTGGGAAGGGGTAGAGGACTCATTCCGGCCTCAGGCGAGGATCTTTGCTTTCTGGGTTTCGAACTCGGCGTCGGTGATGACGCCCTGCTGCTTGAGGTCGGCCAGCTTTGCCAGTTCCTCCGTCGAGGTGGTTGCTGTACCCGCCGTCTCCTTGACGTAGGCGTCGAAGGTCTTCTGCTGCTGAGCCGCCTGGGACGCGGCGCGTTCCTGCATCTTTCCGCCACGGGCGATGAGATAGACAAAGATGCCGAGGAACGGCAGGATGATCACGAAGAGGACCCACAGCATCTTGGCGCCACCACCCAGGTCGTGACTTCGGAAGATGTCCGAGAACACGACGATGAGCAGCCAGAACCAGATGAAGAAGACGAACAGCCCCAGCATCGTCCCGAAGAGATCGGCAAGGGGGTAGGTATAGGCGATCATTGACGAGTCCTCCGTGGTTGTCGTAGCTCACATCTTGAGCATCCACCGTCTGGCACTCACTTCTGCTCCGACTCGCGGAACATCTCTGGGCCAGGATTCCGTGCAGATGCCTGCATGGAGATCGAACCACGCTCGGGACGGAACAGTCATCACCCTCGGGGGGTGACTTCGGGGAACGGTCGACCATGCCCAGGCCTCCGGAGGCCAAGCCCCAAGCCACGACCTGGCTCAGACGCTCAGAGAAACCCGATCTCTCGGGCTCGAGTGATGGCCCCATTGCGGTTGGCCACGTCCAGCTTCCGGTAGATGTGGGCCATATGGGTCTTGATGGTATTGACCGATACGTAGAAGTGATCGGCGAGCTCGGTGTTGGTGAATCGACTCGGTAGGTACGAGAGGATTTCGAGCTCTCGGTCGGTCAGTGGGTCGACAAGGTCGTCTCCCGGTGATGGCGAGACCACCTCCCGCGCTCGCTCGAGGACCCGCTCTCGAAAGACAGACTGGACATCGGGAAGTCCCGAGATCAGTCGCACGATTGTCGGCCCCGCCCGCACGAACACCTCGACCAGGGAGTGGCGCTCGGCCACTGCCATCGCCGAGGCAAGGTGCATCCGAGCATCATCAATGGATCCGTCGGTATCCGCCAACCACGTGAGCAGGAGCAGACCTTCCACCGTCGCAAGCGGTTCGGTCGCATCCGATGAGTTTCGAATCGTGTCGACCAATTTGTGCACCGGGTTACGGTCGCCGAGCGTGAGTGCCGTTGCCGCACGCTCGAACGCCAATGCCGCTGAATGCGAGGGCCCATTGCCGAGCGTGCGCTGTGCCTGCTCGGGAGATCCGCCGAGGCGGAGCAGACGGCTCTGGAGGGTAAGCAGTCGATCAGCGACGATTGGGGGTGGAGGTGCTCCCAGGTCGTTTCTGCCCGAGAGAGCGGTCGTCATCGCCTGTTCCCGCTGTCCGTCGGCCTCTAGGAGCAGTGCTTTCTCGAGGTGGCCGAACCACGAGAGCTGGCTCCGTCGATTCGCCTCGGCCCTCAATGTGCCCTCATGGAGAGAGAGCGAGGCCCGACCGGGCTCGCCAAGTTCCAAAGCCGCCAGCGTGGAGGCCAAATAGGCGTCAGCGGTGCACGGATGAGCTAACAGGCCGACTTCTCGGGCAATGGCCAACGCCTCGTTGGACAACGCACCCGCTTGTTTGGTGTCGCCACACCAGGCCTCGAGCAGCCCGAGAGAGCCGAGGCCGCTGACCTTCCAGATTGGATACGTCGCTCCCCTGGTCGCCAGTCCCCGATCAAGCCACTCTCGAGCTTGCTCGATCTTTCCGGCCTGGAAATGTGCCCGACCACAGGACAGTATGGCCATCGTCTCGAGTGACTGGGGGTGTGTCAGATTCATGATGGCGGGGATTTGGGCGTCACCGATGTGATGGAGCAGGTCGAGGGCATGGATGGCCATATCGATGGAGACATCGGGGCGGGGCCGCCATTGGACCAGGGAAGCAAGGAAGACTTGGGCACAAACCCGCTCGCCGTCTGACGCATCGACGTGGGTCGCCACTCGCCCCAGGATGTTCTCTGCACCCGCCGCCTGTCCTTCAACCCCCTTGAGGATTCCCAGGAGGAGGCTGACGTCGTGCCTTCCCATTCGGGCAGACTCTGGAACCCCAGAGATCCAGCGGATGACGGTGGCCATCTCGCCCTTCTCGAACACCTCAGAGCCTCGGGCCATGATGACGTCGAGCGCCTCGTCCCAGTTCCGGGCTCGAAGGAGATACTCAACACCGGAACTCACCTCTCCCCGCTCGAGGTGCCACGACGCGGCTCTTGTCAGCAAATGGGCCTCAGCAGCGGGCTGCTCTGCTCGTAATGTGAAGCGCAGCATGTCTCGGAACAGGTGGTGGAAGCGAAACCACTGGCGGTGGGTGTCCAACGGCACGAGGAACATCGAGTCCCGCTCCAACTCATCCAGGACAAGCTGCGCTCTCGGCTCGCCAGTCAGGTGACTGACCAGGTCAGCGCACATCCTGTCCAGTACGGAGACACGGAGGAGGAGCTCACGACGATCGTCCGGTTGGGCTTGGAGGACCTCTTCGCTGAGGTAGTCGGCGATCAGTCGGTCGTCTCCGCTGAACTGGGTGATGAACTCGTCCGAGTCGTGGTAAAACCTGAGCGTCATGCCGGCTAGTTGCAGTCCGGCGGCCCATCCTTCGGTCCGGGCGACCAGGGTGGCCACGCTATCGGTCCCAAGGGACCGACCGGTGATGTGTTCGAGCAGCAGGGCAGAGTCGACGTCATCGAGGGCCAGGTCGGACTGGCGGATCTCGGTCAGTTCTCGGTTGAGCCGATGACGACTCCACGCGATGGGAAGATCAGTTCGTGTCGACAGGACCAGATGGATATTGGGTGGAAGCAGATCTGCGAGGCTACCCAGATCGGAGATGAGGATGGAATTCGACAGGTGGTGGAGGTCGTCGAGGACGATGACCACCTCGGGGAGATCGACCAGCTGGGCCTCGAGTGCTTCGAGCAATGGCGCACCGAGGCCGCCACCGTGCAAGGACACCAAGGTGGTGAGGTCGGCAAAGTCTGGGTTCATGCCGGCAAGGCCCCGAAGCAATCGCTGGGAGAAGCGGACGGGGTCGTCGTCGTCGACGCCGACTTCCACCCAGACAAAATCCAGCTCAGGATGGGTATTTGCCCACTGAGCGAGGAGAACCGTTTTTCCTGCTCCGGCCGGAGCCACGACCAGGGTCAGTGCGGAGGTGAGCCCCTTGTCCAGCTGACGGCGGAGGGCCGCACGATCAACCGCGTAGGCCGGAGCAGCAGGTGGAGCAAACATAATTGACTCGTTCTCTCGCTGCAGATCTCCCTCAGTGTGCCACCAACGACGCCGTCGAGACCAGTGGGAGGACAGTTGGAGCCCCAGGAGCACGATCACCCTTCTGGGATGACGACTTGGCCGGCGGCCTGTTCCACGATGAAGGCAACAATGGTTCGACCATCACGAGTGACCGAAGTGCTCAGCAGGCGCATTCGGAAGATGCGTTCTCCATGACGCAGGGTCGTTCCCTTTTCGACCGACCAGTGGGACCAATCGCCGACGCCATCAGAATGCAGAGCATCACTACATCGGAAAGAGCCATCGTGGGTGCAAACAGCTTCGAAATCGTGGTCAAAGGCAGACTGAGTCCGACGTTGACGGCGGCGATAGACGGATTTGAGGTCAGCCACTGCGATCACGGATTGACCCACCTGGTTGGCTGGGTGCCTGATCAAGCGCGCCTGCATGGCACGCTTGAGTTGCTTCGGGACCTCAACATCGAGCTGATATCGGTCAATCCAGCGCAGTTGCACGAACCTGACGCTCTCGATGCCCCGGGCGGAACTACCAGAGGAGATTCAAATGGCTGATATTGCGCGGACCAACCTGCCGATTCCCCATAGGGGACATGTGGGTCTGATCACCTACGACGCAAAGGACCCGGATACTTCGTTCGCTCCGATCGAGCCACTTCGGCCTCCGAGTGGTGCACCGAACGTCCTCGTGGTGATGATCGACGATGCCGGCTTTGGGGCGTCCTCTGCCTTTGGTGGCCCTTGCCACACCCCGCACGCGGAGAAGCTCGCCGCCCAGGGACTTCGCTTCAACCGTTTTCACACCACCGCCCTGTGCTCACCTTCCCGCCAGTCGCTGTTGACAGGGCGAAATCACCACGCCGTGGGGATGGGTGGTATCACCGAGATCGCCACATCGGCACCCGGTTACAACTCGATCCGACCCGACAATGCTGCGCCGATCGCCGAAACCTTGCGCCTCAACGGGTACAGCACGGCCCAGTTCGGCAAGTGCCACGAGGTGCCGGTGTGGGAGACCAGCCCTATGGGTCCGTTCACCCAGTGGCCGACGGGCAGTGGCTTCGAGTACTTCTACGGGTTCGTGGGGGCTGAGACCAACCAGTGGTATCCGGCACTGTATGAGGGCACGTCACCGATCGAGCCTCCGAAGACCCCCGAGGAGGGCTACCACCTCACCGAGGACCTGACCGATCACGCCATCACCTGGGTCCATCAGCAGAAGTCGCTCATGCCGGACAAGCCGTTTTACATGTACTTCGCGCCTGGGGCCACCCATGCTCCCCATCACGTTCCCACTGAGTGGAGCGACAAATACCGAGGCTGCTTCGATGCCGGCTGGGATGCTCTCCGAACAGAGACGCTGGCCCGACAGATCAAGCTCGGAGTGGTGCCCAAAGGCACCGATCTGTCGGCGCGGCCAGCCGAGATCGAGGCCTGGGACGACCTGTCCGATGTGCTGAAGCCGGTGTTGGCCCGCCAGATGGAGCTCTATGCCGGATTCCTCGAGCACACCGACCACCAGATCGGGAGGTTGATGGACTCGCTCGGAGAACTCGGCATCCTCGAGGACACGTTGATCTACCTGATCATCGGGGACAACGGTGCCAGTGCCGAAGGCACTCCGACCGGTACGTTCAACGAGATCATCGCCCTCAATGGAGCAGCCGACTTCGAGACCGATGAGTTCATGGCCTCCCACATCGACGAGTTCGGGACGCCTGCCTCGTACAACCACTACGCGGTGGGTTGGGCGCTGGCCATGAACACCCCGTACCAGTGGACCAAGCAGGTCGCCTCTCACTTCGGTGGCACCCGCACTGGGACGATCGTCCACTGGCCCAAGGGGTTCACCGCCCACGGGGAGGTGCGAAGCCAGTTCCACCACCTCATCGATGTGGGTGCGACCATCCTCGACGTGGCCGGGATTCCCGAGCCGACCTTCGTCCACGGTATTCAGCAGATGCCCTTCCACGGTGTGTCGATGGCGTATGCGTTCGAGGACGGGACCGTGCCGGATCGGCGGGAGACCCAGTACTTCGAGGTGGCCTGCAACCGAGGCATCTACCACAAGGGCTGGTCTGCGGTCACCCGACACAGCATTCCGTGGGTGTTCGGAGGGGAGCTTCCTGCACTCGACGATGACGTCTGGGAGCTCTATGACACCACCAAGGACTGGTCCCAGGCCCACGACCTCGCTGGCGAGCATCCTGAGAGGCTGAAGGAGCTCCAGCGCCTTTGGCTCATCGAGGCCGTCAAGTACAACGTGCTCCCCCTCGATGACCGGCGGATCGAGCGCTTCAATTCGGACATCGCCGGACGGCCCGTCCTGGTGAAGGGCAAAGCGCAACTCCTCTACGAAGGCATGACCCGGCTCAGCGAGAACTCGGTGCTCAACCTCAAGAACAAGTCGCACTCGGTGACGGCCGAAGTCGAGATCCCCAAGGGTGGCGCCAACGGGGTGATCATCGCCCAGGGCGGGGCCTTCGCCGGCTGGAGCTTCTATCTCCATGAGGGCAAACCCAAGTACTGCCACAACCTGGCCGGACTCATGCGATTCTACGTCGAGGGAACGAAGAAAGTTCCGGCCGGGAAGCACCAGGTTCGGATGGAGTTCGCCTACGACGGCGGGGGTCTGGCCAAGGGTGGAACCACCACTCTCTTCGTTGACGGTAAGAAGGTCGGTGAAGGGCGGATCAACGCCACGGTGCCGATGATCTACTCGGCTGACGAGACCTGCGACCTGGGCTCCGATACCGGTACTCCCGTGAGCGAGGACTACACCAGCGAGTCCAGCCATTTCACCGGGACCGTCAAATGGGTCGAACTGCAGATTGGTGATGACAGCCACGACCATCTGATCACTGCCGAAGAGCTCATGCGGGTCGCCACGGCGATCCAGTAGCTGACCGCAACGTCGGTGGCTGAGGTGGCCACCGACGGCCGGTACGCCGACTCCGAGGCCGTCCGCGGGGATGAGGGTTACGCTGCCACTATGTCGGGTGCCTGCTGCGTCCCGGGCCGCGACGGCCCCCGCTCGGAGTCCGAGTGGAACAAGGTGGAGCCGTCGGGGGGTGGGCTTGCCCCCGCGACACTGGTGACGGTACCGGCCGGCCGGTACCGGATGGGCGACGAGTCGGAGTGGTCCTACCCTGGCGACGGAGAAGGACCCGTCCACGAGGTGGAGTTGACGCCGTTCCGGATCGATCGCTACGCCGTCACCAACCGGCAGTTCAACGAGTTTGTCGACGCCACCGGCTGGCGGACTGACGCCGAGAGATTCGAGTGGTCGTTCGTCTTCGGCGGACTTCTCCCCGACGACTTCCCTCCCACCCGAGGGGTGGAGAGTGCGCCGTGGTGGCGACAGGTCATGGGGGCCGACTGGCGTCATCCCGAGGGCCCGCACTCAGATGTCGAGGGTCGGCTGGACCATCCTGTCGTCCATGTCTCGTGGGTCGATGCCCGGGCCTACTGCTCGTGGACGGGAACCCGGCTGCCCACGGAAGCCGAATGGGAGGTCGCCGCCCGAGGCGGGATCGACGGCCAGCCGTTCCCGTGGGGCGATCAACTCGAGCCCGGAGGAGTCCATCGGATGAATGTGTTCCAAGGTGAGTTCCCCGGGGGTAACGCCGGGGCCGACGGCTATATCGGAACCGGACCGGTCGATGCGTTCGACCCCAACGGCTACGGCCTCCACAACGTGTGCGGCAATGTGTGGGAGTGGTGCATGGATTGGCTGGACGTCGAGTACTACCGGACATCCCCTGTCGAAGCACCCCGGGGCCCGTCGGCCGGCTCATTGCGTGTCCAGCGTGGCGGTTCGTACCTGTGCCACTCGTCGTACTGCCGTCGCTACCGGGTGTCCGCCCGGTTCGGCAGTGAACCCGACAGTTCGAGCGGCAATGTGGGGTTCCGGGTGGCCGCCGATCCTCCGACCAGCTAAGGGGGCGACGACCGGGCTCGCGCTAGGGACCGGCTCAATGCTTCCTGAGCTGTCCTGGGACCTCACTGGTCCCACCAACGGTGTAGCGGCTCTTCAGACCGGTTTTGTCACAATGTTAAATCGTCCTAATTGGGTGATGGCGGCGAACCGGAGCAGCGCGACCGTGGTTGCATGGCCAACCAAAAAGCCGCCGAGGCGGCAACCCCGTCAGCGATGCCGCCGTCCTCCGACCATTTGTCCACAGGCGAGCGAGTGGCCCTGGGCAAGGCGGCCCGGGTCGCCGCACCGAGGGAAGAGCAAGAGGTCTGGGAGGATTCCCCAAAACGGCCCGATCCGGTGGCGCTCCTCGAGAGTCAGGCCGAGTCACGGGTCCAAGAACTCGTGCCCATTCGTTACGGCCGGATGCTGGTCTCTCCGTTCACCTTCTACCGGGGTGCGGCACTGATCATGGCGTCCGATCTGTCCACGACTCCGCGTTCTGGCCTGAACGTCCAAGCCTGCGGGGACGCTCACCTCAGCAACTTCGGCGTCTTCGCCTCGGCGGAGCGGAACCTGGTGTTCGACGTCAACGACTTCGACGAAACACTGCCCGGTCCATGGGAATGGGACGTGAAGAGGCTGGCGGCCAGTCTGGCCATCGCCGGGCGCGATCGCGGATTCTCCGACAAGGAGCGGGCTGACGTGGTGCTCGATGCCGTCGCCGGTTACCGCACGGAGATGGCCAAGCTGACCACGATGCGGGATCTCGACGTGTGGTACGCCCGCATGGACATCGAGAAGGTGCTCATCGACCTGGGTGACGAGCTGGGACTGACCGGAAAGAAGCATGCCGACAAGTCCCTCTCCAAGGCCAAGGCCCAAGCCGACAAGACGCTGGCTAAAGCGCGTACACGCGACAGTATGCAGGCGTTGGACAAGCTCACCGAGGTGGTCGATGGGGAGACCCGATTCGTCAGCAATCCTCCGTTGCTGGTGCCCATCGAGGAGCTCGTCTCCGAGGACCAAAGTGCGGTCCTGACCGAGCGGATGCATGACCTGCTCCGTAGCTATCGGCACACGCTGCAGAGCGACCGGCGACACCTGCTCAACCAGTTCCGATTCGTCAGCATCGCCCGCAAGGTGGTCGGCGTCGGTAGCGTCGGCACCAGGGCCTGGGTCCTGTTGATGGTGGGGAGCGATGGAAGGGATCCGCTGCTGCTGCAGGCCAAGGAGGCACAGACATCGGTGCTGGCGGAGTTCGTAGGTGGGAGCCGGTACACCAATCAAGGCGAGCGGGTCGTGGCCGGACAGCACCTGATGCAGGCGTCGAGCGACATCTTCCTCGGATGGGACCAGGTCGAGGGCATCGATGGGGTGCAGCGGGACTTCTACATCCGTCAACTGCGGGATTGGAAGGGCTCCGTCGATACCGACCAGATGACCCCCCAGTCCATGGCGGTCTACGGCCGGCTGTGCGGTTGGACCCTGGCCCGAGCCCATGCCCGATCCGGGGACCGGATCGCCATTGCCTCCTACCTGGGATCCGGCAAGGCCTTCGACAATGCCATCGTCTCGTTTTCCGAGACCTACGCCGACCAGAACCAGCGGGACTACGAAGCCCTCCAAAAGGCCGCAGCCGACGGGCGCATCGTCGTCGAGTCCGGGTTGTGACGGCCTACCGGGTTCTCCGCCATCTGGCATCGCACGGAGCGTGATGTGAGCGATCCCACCACCACCGCAACAGCCGCCATCGCTGTCACTGCCGACGGCGGACTTGATCAGCCGAGTGCCGAGATGATCGGCAGCCGCTACCTGATCAAATTCGAGGAGGACACCCTCCGGCACCGACCGCTCTGGATCAGGCTGATCATCGAGTTCGTGGGCACGTTCTTCCTCGTGACCGTGGCCGCCGGATCGGGAGTCATCAACCACTACGCCGGGGGTGGACCGATCAGTCGGACCGCCGCGGTGATCGCACCGGGTGCGGTGGTCATGGCCATGATCTACGCCCTCGGCCCGCTGTCGGGGCTGCACATCAATCCCGCGGTCACCCTGGCCTTCACCGCTCGTGGGGTCTTCAAGGCGGCCTGGGTGGTGCCCTATCTCATCGTGCAGTTCGCCGGTGCGATCTGCGCCGCGCTGTTCCTTCAGGCCATGTACAGCCACGTCGACGCGGGGGGCAATTACCCGATCGCCAAGCCCGGTGGCGACTGGAGATCGTTGGTGATGGAGATCGTCCTGACCGCCATACTGGTGACGGTGATCCTCAACACGGCCACCGGGTACCGAAGCATCGGCCACAATGCCGCGCTGGCGGTCGGCTCGACGGTGGCCCTGCTGGGCCTGTTCGCCAGTCCGATCAGTGGGGCCTCGATGAATCCGGCCCGCACCCTTGGTCCGGACATTGTGAGCCTCAACTTCACCGGCTGGTGGATCTACATTGTCGGACCGATCGTCGGAGCCGCCATCGCCGTGATGCTGATCGGCCTTGTGAGAGGAGTTCCCGACGCAGAGGAGCGGGAAGCGGCCGAAGGTGGGGCACTCCCACTCGAGAGGTAGGACAGGAAGTCTATCCGACTCATTGGTTCAATCACCCGATGAGGATGAGGACATCAGCGGTAGCGAACCGTAACCTGAAAGAACACGAAGCGAGGATGGGATCAGATGACCATAGGACCAGTCGAATACATCATCGTAGGGTTCCCCGGTAACAAGTTCACCGGCGAGATCGCCCCCGAATTGGAGGCGTTGGTCGAGTCCGGAACGGTACGGATCCTCGACCTGATCTTCATTGGGAAGGACACCGACGGCTCTGTCATCAGCTTTGAGATCGACGAGTTGGACGCGCTGGCGGGATTCGGTGCGTTGGACGCCGACGTCGGAGGAATCATCAGCCCGAAGGACATCGAGTACGCCGCTGCCGCACTCGAACCGAACTCATCGGCTGCGCTGTTGATCTGGGAGGATCTCTGGGCGACACCCTTCGCTGAAGCTGTACGCAGGTCCGACGGCGTCCTCCTCGAGGGCGCCCGCATGCCACACGAGCTGATCGCACCCATACTCGCCGATCTGCCGCCGGCAGTCTGAGCCACATCGAGACAGGAGACACGACATGCTGAGAAGACGACCGATCGCCAGGATGGCTGTTCGCACGACTGCGGTGGTTGGAACCGCCGCCGTTGTAGGGGGACACATGGCCAACAAGCAGGCGGCCCAGGCCCAACAGCCTGCAGAAGAAGCCCCTGCAGCCGCCCCCGCTCCAGCGCCGGCACCGGCCGCAGCTGGACCTGACCCCATCGAGCAGCTCACCCAGCTGGCTGCACTGAAGGATTCCGGGGCACTGACCGAGGCGGAGTTCGAGGCGGAGAAAGCCAAAATCCTGGGATAGGAAGGCTTCCCTGTCCCGGCTATGACCGGGACAGATTGCGCGAACCAGACCTGGTTGCCACCCGACTGATCACCCGTTGGGCGGTGCGCTCCTGGGCATTCTCCACAGAGGAGTTCAGCATCATGGCCGCGGAAAAGGTGCCTGGAGAGGCTGACGACCCGGTTGCGGGGTCACCCCGTCCGTCCCGACGAGCAACGGTCACCACGCAATTCGAGCGTCTGATCACGGGCATTCGTACCGGCGACGAAGCGATGGTCGAAAGAACCGTGCTGGCACTCAGCCAACGCAGCCGCTGGCTGGCACCGCTGGCGATGTTGGTCGGGGCATTCGCCATGCTCTTCCAAGGCGTGAAGCTCCTCTTCACCAACTGGAGGCTCACGCTGGTGCAGATCCTGCCTGCCATGTGGATCTGGGCGGCCATGCTCGACCTCAAGGCCCATGCGCTACACGGAAAAGAATTTCACATCCTGCGCGGACCACTCCTCAGTCTCGTACTGCTGGTCATCGCGGGGCTCACCGCCGGCAGCTTCTTCCTCAACGCGGTCTTCGCGTTCGCCATCTCTAAGCCGGGAACACCCCAGATTCGTCCGGCGTTTGCGGAGGCGAGACGGCACATCCGTACCGTCCTCGCCTGGGGTTTACTTGTGGGCCTGGCACTGGGCTTCGCCACCAAGGTCGTCGACCGTTGGGGGAAGTTCTGGTTCTCTTTGACGCTCGGCGTCGTGGTTGCGATCATGATGGTCGCCTATGTTGCGGTCCCGGCCCGGCTTATCGGACTGAAGTCGGAACGATCGACCAAGGACAAACTCACCGCCTCCGCAGTGGGAGGAGCGGTCGGGGCAGTGGTTTGCGCTCCACCTTTCGCGCTGGGTCGTGTCGCCATCCTCATGTTGGGCTCCCATACCTTCCGCTATCTGGCCATCGTGCTTTTGGCAATCGCCGTCGTCTTGCAGACTGGAGCCACGAGCTCGGTGAAGGCCATCAAGATGAGCGCCAAGCTCGCCATTGGCAAGAATCCAGACGATGAAGCGTCGACCCTTGAGCCGGAGCCCGTCGACACGGTGTGATCTGCGGCGTGCTCTCAAGCGATGAGGTGCTGAACGGTCATCCTCGAGTGGCATCGGCGAGGAAGGTCAAGAGAGCGTCACGCCGTCGATGCGCCAACCAGGCCCCAAACCGGTGACCGCCGAACGAACAGATGGCGGCCACTACACAGGCCAACGCCACGCCCCATCCGAGGTCGTTGTCGGGCAGTTTCTGGGATAGGCCGTGAGTCGACGTCAGACCCCACAACAGCAGGGATGGAAGCATGATCAACACGTCAAGGAGTGGAACCAGTCCATATGGCGTTACGACCAAAGCCAACCACCGCCACAGCATTCGACGCCGCGGGAGGCGATTCTCCCACCGGTAGCGTATTGGTAGCGGATGGTAGGGAAACCGGATTCCGACAATCCCGGATAGCCCGAGCACCCCGAACGGAACCACTCCGATCCAGATGACCGAGTACAGAGTTGCCAGGAGATTGTGGGAGAAGATCCCGTTGACAAGCGCAACGACAAGGCATACGGGAGTGACAAGGGCCCACAGCACGATGTTCTTGCCGTACAGCAATCTGCGGAACATCACCGGCTCATCGATAGCTGCAGCCGCCCTCTCCGCATCCGGACCGAGCACATTCGTTGCGGGCACGTCTGAGTACATCCAGGCGGCCAGCACGAGTGCGAAGGCCAGCGTGCCGTGCAGCGTGAACACCTTGTCCTTGAGGCTCTTAGGCAAGAAGAACCAGGCCGAGCTCATCATTGCGCCATTGACCGCTACCGTGATGAATGTCTCATAGGGCGCGCGGAGTGCCCGGCCGAACTCTTGTCGCACGCCACTTCGGAGGGTGACCGGAAGACTCGATTCGGCGGACTCAGCCACCGGCCACGACGTGTTTGCCATGTCCGGACCATAACAAGGTGGTTTCAAGGGGGACCGGAGTGATTGCGACACGTCAAGTGGGAAACTCCAGGCCGCGCCCGCTCCAACTGCAACCTCTCCCAGTGGGAGAGCCAGTCTCACGGCATGATCCACGGTGACGCGTAGCGCCAGTCCAGAGGCCTGATCGTGGTGTTGGTGCCCTTCAGCGCAAGGTGGCTCACAGTTCACTGAGTGTTCACCCTGGAGGTACGGCCGGCGGTGCCCACTATCGCCGGTACGGATTATCTGCCCGCAATGAACAAGAATGCTGCTCAATCGGCCATCGGCCGTCTGGGCAAGGGATGCAGTCTGTGGTCACCGGGTGGGTGCAAGTTCTTGGGTCGGCTTCGACGTTCGCAGGCTGGGGCAGCAACTGGTGGGAGTACCTTCTCCTGTTCGTGGCCGTAATGGCGTCGTGGGCAGGCGTGCCAGGCATTGGCAGCGCTGCCGTCGCCGCCGCCGCAGTGGGGGCTAGTCAGGGCAATCTGAATCTTGCTGCGGTCATCGTCACTGCGTCGATTGCGGGTGAAGTGGGCGGATTGATTGGCTACCGGATAGGTGTTCGCTGGGGTCCCCAGCTCCTCGATCGGCCTGGCAAGCGACAGGCCGGACGCCAGAAACTCATGGACAAGGGTGAGATTGCCTACGCCAAGTGGGGAAAGCTGGCTGTTTTCTTCACCCCGGCGATTATCTCGGGCACTGCGAGGATGCGGCATCGCCAGTTCGCCGTATGGAACTTCGTCGCGTCGATCGCATTCGCAGTTTCAGTAGCGGCGACTTCGTATGGCGTCGGACGAGTAGCCACTGGACATCACTCAACAGAGGACGTCGCAATCCTGGTTTTCGGATTGGCATTGAGCATCTTGATCGTCGCGGTATTTGTACGGCGTCACCGTCGGCACAAGTTGAACAACGCAATCACGCATAGCTAGTGACCAAACGGGCATCCCGCTCGCACCCAGCATGCCCGTCAGCCATTGCCGGTTACGCGTCGCAGAATCTCGGGCTGAAATTGTGGCTCGCTCACGATCGAGAGCACCTGGGTCGTCCTCACTGCTCCGGCGGGTGACTGCCTCAGTGGAGCGCACAAATCTGGCAAATCAGCACTCTGAGCTGCGGTTTCACACCCCGAAGCCATGTTTCGCACCCCGGTCACGAGACATGGGGTAACTGAATCCTGAGGAACCTGAGCATTGCCCACGCACAAGCCTCGTATTCTTGGCCATCCGACGCTCCATCACGTCCACTGGGTCATCCAGATCTTGCGGCCAATGCGTCGCGGTAGCCGACCACGCAGCTGGAGCATTGTCCGAGGGACCGTCGCCGCGCCCACTACGGATCGCAAGATTGAGGTTCAGTCACCTCCGAGAGCGCCACATCGATCAGATCAAAGCGGTTGGAGTGAAATAGGTGGGGCGTTGGGATAACTGATCCGCAACAGAGGCCCTGCCAACCGGATGGCGGCTGGCGCTAACAGAATGGACGAGCCCTGGCAATCGGAACCTTCGCTCATCTGCGAGTTGCCGGTCGGCTGACCGGAAGAGTACGTCATCGAAACCGGTGACGTGGCTACTTACGTCCTGGTACACAGCCAGGTCAGAACTTGCCGAGCGCAGCGCCGATAACCAACAGGAGTCCTAAGCTGCCGACGACGACCGCGACCGTCCAGCCGGCGATGGCAAGTCGACCCGATATGGGCTGGGCGCCCATGACCTGGTCGTCGCGGGCGAGCAGGACCAGGATCACCAGGCCGATGGGAGTGCCGAATCCCCCGATCACACTGGCTGCAACGAGCATGCCGATGACCGAGACCTTGGCCAGGGTCACGGCGAAGGCCAGACCTATCGACGCTGCCAGCACGCCGTAGAAGCCCCGGGCGTTGCTCACCGGCTCGGACAGCCCGCGGCGCCAGTCGAAGTGTGCGCCGACCACGTAGGCGGTCGTGGCCATGAGGACCGGGAGGGCGACCACCGCGGAGACGATGAGCCCGACCGCGAAGACATCCGCCGCCCCCGAGCCGGCGAGCGGACGTAGCGCCTGGGCTGCTTCCTGTGCCGACGTGACCGTCTGGTGACGCTGGCCGAGCGTCGCCGCCGAGGCGACGAGCATGAACCAGAAGATCACGGCGGTGAATACGGCACCGATGACGGCACCGAGTCTGGCTCGCGCCAGCACCCTGGTGTCGCCGGACTCGTCGGGCACCTCCTCCACTCCCCGCTCGACGGTCTCCCACACGTAGACGTAGCTGGTGAGTGTGGTGCCGATCAGGGCGAGGCCACCGGCGATGACATCGCGGTGCAGCGAAAGCGTGGGTACCAGGCTGGAGCGGAGGACGAGCGGCCAGTTCGGATGGGAGAGGAAGGCGACCGCCCCGAACGCCAGAAAGCCGAGCATCAGGTACCGCAGCACGCCGATGACTTCGTCGTACTTGCCGACGAGAAGCAGACCGACAAGGGCCAGCCCTAGCGGGAGTACCAGCCAGCGGGATTCGACGCCGGCCAGGATCCCGATCCCGGCAGCCCCGGCTTGCAGATCGGCCGCAATGGTGACCACGTTGACGACGACGACCGACACCAAAAGGACCGCGGCGACCCCCCGGCCATAGCGGATGCGGGTCAGAGTCTGGAGGTCATTGCGCGCCACCGAGCCGACATGGGCGGCGATGGTCTGGACGACGCCGAGGAGTGGAGCGACGAGGACTGTTACCCAGGCCAGTTGATAGCCGGTTTGCGCTCCGACGGCGACAGCCGTGCCCACGTTCGTCGGGTCGTTGTCGGACGCCCCCGAAACCAGCTCGGGACCGATGCTCCGTATGAATCCCTGGACGCGGGGTCGCAACGGTCTCCGCCTCCGCTCTTTCACGTTCGACATGCTTGCAGAACGATCGGCCAGGCTCGATGCCCGTCCATCAAGAGCGAGGACGTGGGCGGCTCCTATGGGCATTCGACGTTGTGGAACGAGTCGACTTCGGACAGCCACGAGGAGGTTGGCGGCCATGACGTGGCACCGAGTCGAACGTGAGCAACCGACGCCTTCTGAGCGCGCCTTTGCAGGAGGGCGGAACGGTCGGTCGCATGTGCACGCGTGGCCCCGGTATGCGAAGATGAAGGTTCAGATCGGTAGTGGGTAGGCGACCACGTTTGAGCGCCGGTCCCGGGTGGCACCTTCCCGCCTCGGGTGGGTGGTCACCAGGGCCTGACCGATCACCGTGAGCTGGACGGGGCCGTGTCAGGCCCGCTCGGCCCGGAGGAGGATGGGCATGGTCGCACTAAAGGTTGCGATGGACACCGAGCGTGGCGGCCACAGAGTAGTGCTGACGGTGGACGAGACGACCATCGAGGCGCCGCCGGTCGAGCACCTGGTCTACTACGCCGGTCTCGGCGTGCTGGCCGCGGTCGAGATCATCGAGTGGCCGCTAGCCCTGCTTCTCATGGCCGGTCATGCCCTTATGGACGCGACCAACCGACCGGCCCTGCATGAGTTCGGAGAGGTGCTGGAAGAGGCCTGACCGCCTCGGTCCGACGAGGATCACGGCCGGACCAACCGAGCGGGCCGGACGTCGTACACGAGAACAACAACCCACATCACATGGAGGAGACATGCCGACACCGAACACGGACGCTCAGGAAGCGAAGAAGCCACCGGCCAGGCGAACGAGATCTGCCTCGACGGCGAGCAGCAACAGTCACGGCCCCTACGTCATGCCCATCGTGCACATCACCGTTCCCGAGGCTGCGGTCAACGTCGGGTTCTGGGCCGCACTGGGAGGTGCCGCGGTGCTCGGAGCAATCGAATTACCTCTGGCCGCGCTCATCGGAGCGGGCGTACTCGTCGCGCGACACCACAGCTCCGATTGATTTTCCCAGATGTCCCGCGCTGAGACGCGGATGCACTGTGCAATTCCGAAGGACCCTCCCGGGCGCAGCACGATGCCGCGTTTGTCCGGTCACAACGACCGGGGCGTTTGAAGCGCAACAACACGAACTGTTCATCATCTTTTGGCCCATTCGACGCACGTCGATAGCGATCCGTTCATCTCCCTTCCCTATCCTTCGTCGAAGAAGTACTTCGACAAATTGGGAGGCTCAATGGAGGTCATCGTCGAACGGCTGCTCCTCGAACTGGCAGTCTTCGCCGCTCAGTTCGCGATCCTGCGAATCGTCAACTGGCTCAGGGAGCGATCGTCGTCACCAGTCGGACACGCTGCTCAGACGGTGGCCGCCTGACCCCAACCGGACCTCGCTGACGCCGCCCGCGTCGGAGCGCCCGGCCTCCTCGTCGGATCGTCTTCGGTCGGCCCTCGACGCCGCGAGGCGGAGGGTGCTGACTCCGAGTCGGAACCCGGAGCGGGCGTGCTGAGTCCCCGCCAGGTGGTCTCGACCGCACTCCGTGTCCCACGGACGGTCGCAGGAGTAGCCGGTGACGCGCTCGAGCGGCTGAACCCCGGACGTCGACACCGGCGGGTGTGGGTGAGCGAGGGTCGTGCACACATCGAGGTCCGCGCCGTGGACCGACCCGGTCACGACCCATTGGTCAAGGACCTCGAGGCGGCATTGAACGCGATCGAAGGGGTGGACTGGGCCCAGGTGAACGCCGTGCTCGGTCGGGTGGTCGTGGTCTTCGATCCGGAAGGTCCGTCCCTCGACGATCTCGTGGAGGAGATCGAAGGGATCGAAGAGGCTCACGAGGTGGGTGACGAGCGCTTCCCCCACGAGCGGCCCGAGCATCCCGGTGACCTCGGGCCTCTCCGTCGCGACGCCATCGCCCTCGGCGCCGACGTCTTGGGACTGGGGGCGAGCGTCTTCGGTCAGGTGCTGCGGGCCACCCCTTTCCCCATCGAACTGGCGTCGTTGGTATCGCTGGTCGACACAGAGCCCCACCTCCGTGGTTTCTTGGAGCAGCATCTTGGCGCGCCGGCCACCGATCTCGGTCTGGGCCTGTCGAATGCCTTTGTCCAGGCGCTGGCCCAAGGTCCGCTCGGGTTGGTCGTCGACATCGGGCAGCGGGCCAATCTCGTGCGCGAGTCACAGGAGCGTCGGCGAGGCTGGGAACGGCGCGAGTTCGAGCTGCACACCCGCGCCGCGGAGAAGCCACCCCGAGCCTTGGTCCACGTGGAGCGGCCTGTCCCGTTACCCGGAGGCCCACTCGAGCACTTTGCCAGCCGTGCCGCCGTCGCGTCGCTGGGCGTGTCCGGTGTCGCCTTCACGCTGACCGGCAGCCCCCGGCGGGCGGCCAGCTTCGTGGTGGCTGGCCTCCCCAAGGCTGGGCGGATGGGACGCGAGGCCTTCGCCGCCTCGTTCGGGCGCCAGCTGGCCCGGAGGGACGTGCTCATCCTCGACCGCACCGTCTTGCGCCGGCTCGATCGCATCGACTTGGTCCTACTCGATGCCGATGTCGTTGTCCGACGCTCGGTGCTCGGCTCGGTCGAGGCGATCGGATCCACGACCGAGGACTTGCGTGCCGTGGCGTCGGATCTCTTCGACGAGGCGTCACCCGGGCGGGTACGCCATCGGCGAGCGTGGGCACTCGGGCGGCTCGAGCGACTCGAGGCAGCGGGGACCGAGCTACCCCGGAGCGCTGTTGCACGGGCTCGTCTCCTCGGCCGGGGTGGCGTCGTGGTGCTGGGCCTCGCGCACAGAGGCGTCGTTGTCGGTCTGGCCACGGTCGACGTGGAGCTCGACCCGCTGGCCGAAGCGCTCGTCGGCGCGGCCAGGCGCGGTGGCCTCGACATTGCCGTTGCCGGCGGCGGAGATCGACTGACCGAACAGCTGGGCGGTGGGCGCTCCTTGCCGGGCGGCCGGCGGATCGCCACGACCGTACGGGCTCTTCAGCTCGAGGGGCACGCGGTGCTGCTCGTGTCGGGGAACGCCGAAGGCCTACGAGCCGCTGACTGCGGCGTCGGGATGGTCGACCTGACGGTGCCATGGGGCGCAGACCTCTTGACCAATGACGGATTGACCGACGCCCATTTTGTGGTCGAGGCAGCGTCGGTTGCCCGGTCCGTGTCCACCCGGAGTGCCATTCTGGCCCTGGCAGGCTCGGGTATCGGTGGGGTCTGGTCGCTGGTCGGACCGGCAGGAAGTGCTGGGCGCCGGGCTGCCCTCCCGGTCAATCTCGCGGCATTGGCGGCCCAGGCCCAGGCCATGGCCTCGGCTGAGGTGCTCCGCCGCCGCCCGGCCCCTGTACCTCGATGGCACACCCCGTGGCATGCCATGGACGGGCCGGCGGTAATGGCCGAGCTCGAGACCTCGGCGGACGGGCTGAGCCCCGAACAGGCCGCCACTCGTCGGGTGGGACCCCGGGCAGTTCCGTCTCCGAACTTGCGACTGCCGAAGGCCATTGCCGCCGAGCTGGCCAACCCGCTCACCCCGCTACTCGCGGTCGGTGCCGGCCTTGCGGCTGCTGTCGGGTCGGTGACCGACGCCGGGCTGGTGGCCGGGGTGATGGGGGCCAACGCAGTGATCGGGGGCGTGCAGCGAGTCCGGGCCGAGGTGTCGATCGAGCGTCTCGCTGAGGTTTCGGACACTCCGGTGGTGGTGCGTCGTGCGGGTGAGCCGATTCCGCTCGGGCGCGAGGAGCTGGTGCGCGGCGATCTGGTCGAGCTCGAGGCGGGTGAGGTGGTGCCGGCCGACTGCCGAATCCTCGAAGCGGAGGCCTGCGAGGTCGACGAGTCGGTGGTGACCGGCGAGTCGCTCCCTGTCGTCAAGCAGGTGGCAGCGGTGCCCGGGGCTGCCGTGGCCGATCGGCACTGCATGCTCTACGAGGGGACAACGGTCTCGAATGGTCGGGCTCTGGCTGTCGTGGTGGCCGTCGGGTCCGAGACCGAGGTGGGTCGGAGTCTGGCCGATGCCCCCGAACCACCACCGAGCGGGGTCGAGGCTCGGCTCAGCACCCTGACCGCGGTGACCGTGCCGGCCACGGTGGCCAGCGGGTTGGCCGTGGCGGGCATGAGCCTCCTTCGGGGCCAAAACCCCCGGCGGGCCATCAGCTCGGGGGTGAGCCTGATGGTGGCTGCCGTCCCCGAGGGCCTGCCGCTCGTGGCCTCCGTGGCCCAGATGGCCGCAGCCCGGCGGCTCTCCGAACGCGGAGCTCTGGTCCGCAATCCCCGCACGATCGAGGCCCTCGGTCGGGTCGACACGCTTTGCTTCGACAAGACGGGGACGCTCACCCTGGGAGAGATCAGCCTGCAGCGGGTGTCCGATGGCGCCACCGACGATGGCATCGGCGAGCTGGGTCGGCGATCCCGGGCGGTGCTGACCGCAGCCTTGCGGGCCAGCCCTGGCACGAGCAGCCAGGACCTCCTCCTCCTACGCCACGCCACCGACCGGGCCGTCCTGGCCGGAGCACAGACGGCAGGGGTGACGGCGGCCGATGGCCTGGGCGGCTGGGACGTACTGGGTGAGCTGGCGTTCGACCCGGCGCGGGGCTTCCATGCTGTCATCGGGACCAGTCCGGCCGGGGCTCGGGTCTCGGTCAAGGGTGCCCCCGAGGTGATACTCCCGCGCTGCACCGCTTGGGTCGGTCCGGAAGGGCCGGTGCCCCTCGACCCGCCCATTCGGCGCACACTCGAGGCCGAGGTGGAACGCTTGGCCCGGCGGGGGCTGCGCGTTCTCGCCGTGGCCGAACGGCCCGCCTCGAACCGGTCGGAGGTGGGCGACGAACGGGTCAGCGCCATGGAGCTGCTGGGCTTCCTCGGCTTGGCCGATTCGGTGCGCCCGACAGCCGCCGCCGCCGTGACCGACCTGCGCGCGGCCGGCATCGACGTGGTCATGATCACCGGCGACCACCCGAGCACTGCGCGCGCCATCGGCGCCGAGCTCGGCATAGTCAACGGACACCGGGTGGTCGCCGGCCCTGAGCTCGACGCCATGTCCGACGCCCAACTCGACGCGGCTCTTGGCGAGGTGTCGGTCTTCGCCAGGGTCACCCCGACCGACAAGGTCCGCATCGTGCGTGCCTATCAACGCCTGGGCCGGGTGGTGGCCATGACCGGCGACGGGGCCAACGACGCACCGGCCATCCGGTTGGCACACGCTGGCATCGCGCTGGGTGATCGCTGCTCGGCGGCGGCACGCGAGGCGGCCGACCTGGTCGTGGTGGACGACCGGATCGAGACCATCCTTTCGGCCATCGTCGAGGGACGCGCCCTGTGGGCCTCGGTGCGTGACGCGCTGGCAATTCTGGTGGGCGGCAACATGGGCGAGGTGGCGTTCACCGTGATCGCCACCGCGTTGGCCGGCGACTCGCCCCTTGGTGCCCGCCAGTTGCTGTTGGTCAACCTGCTCACCGACATGCTCCCGGCCATGACCATCGCCATGCGGCCGCCCGCAGACCGAACCCCGGAGATGCTGCTGCACGAGGGGCCTGACGCCTCGCTCGGATCGGCGCTCGTGAGCCAGATCGCACTGCGCGCCACGATGACCACCGGTGGCGCCCTCGGCGCCTGGTTCGTGGCTCGGGGCACCGGCACTCGGCGCCGGGCCAGCACGATCTCTCTCGTCGCCCTGATTGGGGCCCAGCTCGGTCAAACGGCGGTCGTCGGTGGCTCGAGCCCGCTGGTACTGGCCTCCACCGTGGCGTCGGCAGCCGCCCTGGCGGCCATCGTCCAGACGCCAGTCGTCAGCCAGTTCTTCGGCTGCACGCCTCTCGGCCCCGTCGGGTGGAGCATCAGCGCCGGCGCCGCCGCGGCGGCCACCGGGGCCTCGGTGGCCGCCCCTTGGGCTCTCGGCCGTCTGGGCCGTTCCCCGGCCTCGGCGCTCGGCGAGATCTGGGATCTCGAGGCGCTGCGGGCGGGTCTGCCGGGACGGATCCACGAAGCGGGCTCTGGCGCCTGACTACCGAATGGCCTTCATGGGTGCCGGCCTTGCAGTGAGAGGCTCATTGACTCGGTCTTGCCGTCGTCGGGCCTCGTGGGTCAGTGCCTGTGCACATGCCTCGTGATCCTGGTCGTCCGACGCTTTATCACTCCCGCTGGGATAGCCAGGTTCCGTGGACAATCCCTCGCAGTGGTTGGTGACGCAAATGAGGCGTTGGCGGGGTGGATGGCAGGAAGCAGCAGTCCTGGCTAGGAGGCTCGTGGATTCGTTGCGGTCTCATAGAGCTTTCGCGAGCATCAGAGTTAATCGTGCCACCGGTCTGTCGCCACCGGCTTCCGGAATCCAGCTCGTACGTCAAGTGATCGCGTCGTGGGGTTCACCTCGACGTAATCAGCGATGAACGCGCTCTCGATCCGCATATGACCGAGGTTAGGACACCTGACCGGTTCTTCCACCGACTAGGGAGTCTTGGTGACTGGCTCCGAAATGGCGGTCAACGGCCACACCCGCCCGACGGGCTCAGGCAGTCATTCGTGTGAGTCGCCTCCGGAGTTCTGTCCTACAAAATGTCCTACAACTCGCGCCGTTAGTTGTCGGCGGGAATCTTCTGGATCCACCATCGTCGCAGGTGAGAACGCCGCGAACCGTCTCACACCTTCCCATTCGTCCCCTTGGAACGAACTGATAATGCGCCGGTGAGGGTCTGATCCGACAGGCGACTCTCACGCGGGCAACATTGCGCCGATAATGGCGGCGGCGGCCACGTCACCGGCTGGCAGGGCGTGGGCATAGCGATCCAGGGTCATCCGAGTTGAAGCGTGGCCCACACGGGCGGCGACGGTCGTGGCGTCCACACCGGCGCCAAGGAGCTGGGTTACGTGAGCGTGGCGCAAGTCGTGGAAGCGCACACCCCGGATGTGGGCCTTCCCGCGGACCGAGACGAACCGATCGGTGATCTTCGATGGCTCAATCGGTCGTGCGCCGTTGGCGTTGTCGCTGAGCACGTAGGGATCAGCGACCAGGGACGACTCGGCTCGCCGCGAAAGATCGAGCTGCCAGGCTCGATGCCGGAGCAGCAGAGCGACGGCCCGTTCGTCGAGCGCCACGTTCCGCCCCCGGCCGGTTTTCGTACTCTTCTCGCTCAGCTCCGTGCCGATCTGCGTCAGGGAGCGTTCGATCCTGACGATGCCGGCGTCGAGGTCGATGTCCGACCAGCGCAACGCAGCGAGCTCACCCCGGCGTCCGCCGGTGATGAACGCCAACGCGATCGCCGTCGCCATGACGGGGTCGGACTCCTCGGCAGCATGGATCAGTTTCACCACCTGGTCGGGTCCGGGGGTGACGAGCTTGCGCGTAGTGGTCGGCGCCGGAGCACTGGCTCGCTGTGCCGGGTTCAGGTCGAGCCATCCCCACTTGACCCCCTGGGTCAGCGCGGCGGAGATCACGGCGGCATGGCGGTGGACGCTCGACGCCGACAGGCCCTCTTTCAGCCATGCCGAGTATGCGTCGTCGAGGTGTTCGGCGCTCAGCTCCGTTACCGCGATGGTTCCCAACCGGGGCCTGATCCGGGTCTCGATCTCTCGCCTGTTTTCGGCCAGGGTCTTCGGGGCCCGGCCGCGGGCTTCGAGATGGTCGGTCCACTTGTCAACGAGTTGGCCGAAAGTCTGTTCCGTCATATCGCCGGAGGCGGTCAGCCCGCTCGGAGCCGGCTGCTCGCTGGCGAGCTCGTTGAGTGCCCGGCGAGCAGCCGTCTGCCCGCCACGGAAGATCCGCTCCACCTGACCCCGACTGGTCATCACCCGAAGGCGCCAAACACCGTCTGCCCGCTCGGTCATGCTGCCGCCGCCGTAGGCGGCCCTGGTCTTCACTGCCACGTCTCACCTCGCCCGCTGTAGGATTGCCCTGCTCCGCCCACCCCTCACCCTAGCGAAGATTAGGGCGAGATTAGGGCGGGTCGGGGCACCGGGACACAAAAGTCCTGTTGGAGAGGTGCGAGAGCGGCCGAATCGGACTCACTGCTAATGAGTTGACCTGGGTAACTGGGTCCGAGGGTTCAAATCCCTCCCTCTCCGCTCGTGTGATGTCGCTGGACATCGTGGACACACGAATCTGCACCATCACCCGTGGCATCACCCGTGGCATCACCCGCCCGGTGACTCGCACCTCGTGGCCGGCGGGCGTCCACGGGGCCCGGTTGCGGCCCCTCCGGCCCCGTCGTCCCTGCGCCGCCGGGCAACTCGGAAGCCTCGGACACTCTCCCCCGGTAGATTGTCGTGGTGGCCGAGCGGTATTGGATCGAGACGTTGGGCTGCCCGAAGAATCAGGTCGACTCGGACAAGTTGGTCGGGACGTTGGCCCTCGACGGGTTCGAGCCGGCCGACTCCCCCGAACAGGCCGACCTGGTGGTGGTCAATACCTGTGCCTTCATCGAGGCGGCCCGCCAGGAGTCGATCGACACGGTGCTGGCGCTCTCCGACGCCCGCCGTTCCGGTGCGCGGCTCGTGGTGACCGGTTGCATGGCCGAGCGGTACGGCGACGAATTGGCCGACGCGCTCCCCGAGGTCGATCTGGTGGCTCCCTTCGGGATGCCCCTCACCGGCGCCCCCCGGGCCGGAGCGGCCTCCACCCCGGTCGCACTCGGTCGCAAGCCCGCGATCCCGGACACGTCAGGCCGGGTCCCGTCGTTCGACCTGTTGAACCTGCCCCGCCCGGCCTCCTCGGCCCCCTGGTCCTACGTCAAGGTTGCCGAAGGGTGCGACCGCAACTGCGGCTTCTGTGCCATCCCCTCCTTCCGGGGAAAGCAACGCTCGCGGACCACCGGCTCCATCCTGGCCGAGATCGACCAGCTCGGGGGCCCGACCGGCGACCTGCGTGAGGTGGTGCTGGTGGCCCAGGACCTCTCCTCGTTCGCGCTCGACCGATCGACCGGCAGGATCGAGCCCCGGATCGACGGGCCGGCAACCGGTGGCAACCGCCCCATCGTCGACCTGGTTGCCGCTGTGGCCGCCCGGGTGCCGTGGACCCGCCTGCTCTATCTCTACCCGTCGACGCTCGACGATGCGCTGGTCGAGGCCATCCTGGCCACGGGCGTCCCCTACTTCGACCTCTCGTTGCAGCACGTCTCGCGTCCGCTGCTCAAGCGCATGCGCCGGTGGGGGGAGGGCGAACGGTTCCTCGAGCGGATCGGCTCGATCCGGGGCGCCGAGCCGACGGCGGCCTTCCGTTCGTCGTTCATCGTCGGCTACCCGGGGGAGACAGAGTCCGATCACGATCTCCTACTGGAGTGGATCGAGGAGGCCCAGCTCGACTGGGTGGGATTCTTCCCGTTCAGCAACGAGGCCGGCACGTATGCCTCCGGCCTCGCCGATCAGGTCCCCGCTGAACTGGTGGCCGAGCGCATCGGCGAGTGCACCGAGCTCCAGGACGCCATCACCGCCACCAGGCGCGAGCAGTTGATCGGGACGACCGTCGAGGTGCTGATCGACGCACCCGGCGAGGGCCGGACGTACCGCGAGGCCCCGGAGATAGACGGCATCGTCGGCGTGCCGCACGACCTTCCGGTCGGGTCTTTCGTCGAGGTGGTGGTAGCCGGAGCCGACGGGCCCGATCTTCTGGCCGCCCCACCGGCCGACGCGGTGGTCGACTCGCCAGAGCCTGCTGCGGCAGCGTCGGGAGCGGTCCGATGAGCGAAGGCGCCATCTCCCCCGGGGCGCACGCTCCCGTCCCGGGCCCCGGCGGCACTGCGTCCCACGCCACCACATTCGGCCCCTCGGCGATGCTCACCCCGGCCAACGCGATCACCGTGCTGCGGCTGTTGGCCACACCCGTCGTCATCGCCCTGATCGTGCTGTGGGGTGCGAGCTGGACCACGTTCGTCCTCGGCGGCCTGCTGGCCGCGTCCGACGGCATCGACGGTTGGCTGGCCCGGAAGCAGGGGACGACTCGCTCCGGGGCCTTCCTCGATCCGCTGGCCGACAAGGTTGTCGTGCTGGGTGCGCTCTTCGCCCTGGTCGCAAAAGGAATCGTGTGGTGGCTGCCGGTGGTGATCATCGCCGTGCGCGAAGTGGCCATGAGCGTCTATCGGGCGGTGGTCGGCCGACGCGGCGTGTCCGTCCCGGCCCGCACCACGGCGAAGGTGAAGACCCTGCTGCAGGACGTGGCCATCGGCATGTGCCTTGCACCGCCCCTGGCCACCCATCAGACGGTGTTGGCCACGGCGATCTGGGTGGCCACGGCCATGACGGTGTTCACCGGCGGGCAGTACTACCTCGACGGTCGGCGCGTGGCACGGGCGGTGCGAGGCGGGGCGGCCGGCGGCTCGAGTCCGGCCGTCTGACACCCCCGTGCGCATCGAGATCGTCGCCGTCGGCACCGAACTGCTTCTCGGGCAGATCGCCGACACCAACTCCAGGTGGATGGGAGAGCACCTGGCCGCCATCGGTGTCGCCTCGCACTTCCACCAGGCGGTGGGCGACAACCAGGAGCGCATCGTACTGGCCCTCCGGACGGCGTTGGCCCGAAGCGACGGGGTGATCGTGTGCGGCGGGCTGGGGCCCACCCACGACGACATCACCCGCGACGCCATCGCCGAGGTGATGAACGTCCCGTTGGAACGGGACGATGGGGTGGTGGAGAAGATCCGTGCCCTGTTCTCCTCCCGGGGACGGGAGATGCCGGACTCGAATCTGCGGCAGGCCGACGTGCCTGTGGGGGCGGTCGTCATCCCGCAGACCAAGGGGACCGCTCCGGGCCTGGTCTGCCCTGTGGGCCACAAGGTCGTCTACGCCGTCCCCGGCGTGCCGTACGAGATGTCCGACATGTTCGACCGTGCCATCGCCCCCGACCTCGTGGGCCGGATGGCCGACCGCGGTGAGACCACCGGAGTCATCGCCAGCCGGGTGATCCGGACCTGGGGGATGAGCGAGTCCGGTCTGGCCGAGACCCTGGCCGACCACATCGACCACCTCGATGCGGCACCGCAGCGCGCCGGGGGTCCGGCCGGGACCCAGCGGGCCGGGGGAGCGGCCACCGTCGCCTTCCTGGCCAGCGGGATCGAGGGGATCAAGGTCCGGGTCACCGTCCGGGGCGCCGACGCCGAGGTGGCATCGGCGCTGCTGGACGAGGAGGAGGCGCGGATCAGGGACATCCTCACCGCGGCTGCCGGCGACGTGGTCTTCGGCGTCGACGACGAGGCCATCGAGGACGCAGTGGCCCGCGCCCTGGCCGTCGACGGACTGACCGTCGGGTTGGCGGAGTCGCTCACCGGCGGCCTGGCCGCGTCACGGTTGGTGAACGTGCCCGGTGCCAGCAGGTGGTTCCGGGGCTCGGTGGTCTCCTACGCATCGGAGGTGAAGTTCAGCGTCCTCGGGGTCCCGGAGGGTCCGGTGGTCTCCGAGGAGGCGGCCCGGGCGATGGCGGACGGCGCCCGCCGGGTGCTGGGGGCCGACGTGGGGCTGTCCATCACCGGCGTGGCCGGGCCTGATCCCCAGGACGACCAGCCTCCCGGTACCGTGTTCGTCGGGCTGGCCCGACCGGGGAGCGACACCGAGTCGTTCGCCTTCACCGTCCCGGGGGACCGTGATCGGGTGCGCCAGTACGCCACCATCGCCGCCCTCGACCTGTTGCGCCGCACGGTGGGCCGACCGCCCGGTGGCCGAGTGGGCAGTGGATCGGCCCGCTGAGTCGGCAGCGGATCGGTCGCAGCCTGCCGCAGGCGCAGGCATGCCCGGGGATCCAACATCGAACATGCGTTCGGGCCTAGAGTGACCTCGTCGTGCGGTAGCCGACAGCAGAGGACGGGCTCGTACCCCGAACCGAGTGTCACACCCCCTCCATAGGGTCAGTCCGGTCAAGTGAGCGACAGCATCGAGGAGAGAATAGAGAACATGGAACGTGACAAGGCACTCGACATGGCCCTGGGCCAGATAGAGAAGCAGTTCGGCAAGGGATCCATCATGCGCATGGGGGAGAACCTCCACATGAACATCGAGGCCATCCCCACCGGGGCGCTCGCCCTCGACCTGGCTCTCGGCATCGGCGGCCTCCCGCGTGGCCGCATCGTGGAGATCTTCGGCCCCGAGTCCTCGGGCAAGTCGACCCTGGCCATGCATGTGGTGGCCGAGGCCCAACGCAACGGTGGCATCTGCGCCTACGTGGACGCCGAGCACGCCATGGACCCCGTCTATGCCAAGGCCATCGGCGTGAACATCGACGATCTGCTGATCTCCCAGCCCGACACCGGCGAGCAGGCGTTGGAGATCTCCGACATGTTGATCCGGTCCGGTGCGCTCGACGTGCTGGTCATCGACTCGGTGGCCGCACTGACCCCCCGGGCGGAGATCGAAGGGGAGATGGGCGACACCCATGTCGGCC
Organism: Acidimicrobiaceae bacterium; assembly: GCA_003138855.1. GTDB lineage: Bacteria > Actinomycetota > Acidimicrobiia > Acidimicrobiales > RAAP-2 > Bog-756. The sequence goes on from PLHF01000128.1 coordinate 34,788, forward strand.
TCCAGGCCCGGCTGATGTCCCAGGCGCTGCGCAAGCTGACCGGCACCCTGTCCAAGTCACGGACCATCGCCATCTTCATCAACCAGCTCAGAGAGAAGATCGGCGTCATGTACGGGTCGCCCGAAGTGACCCCCGGTGGTCGGGCGCTCAAGTTCTACTCGTCCATCCGGCTGGACATCCGCCGCATCGAGACGATCAAGGACGGTGCCGACCAGGTGGGCAACCGGACCCGGGTCAAGGTGGTCAAGAACAAGTGCTCGCCGCCGTTCAAACAGGCAGAGTTCGACATCACGTTCGGCAGGGGCATCAGCCGCGAAGGATCGCTGCTCGATGTCGGAGTCGAACTCGGCTTCATCAATAAGTCGGGGGCATGGTTCACCTATGAGGGAGAGCAGTTGGGACAGGGTCGTGAGAACGTCAAGACCTTCCTGACCGAGAACCCGCAGCTGATGGCCGAAATCGACGAGCGGATCCGGGAGCATCTGGCCGCCCAGAACGCCGTCAAGGCAGAAGAGGCAGCCGGGGCACACGATCCGGTCGGCGCACTCTCGCTGGACGACCAACCCATCACGCTCAGCGAATGAGCTGAGGCAGCCGCCCATCCGGCGGAGGCGCGGCAGCAATCGGTCGTCGCCCGGCCCAGCTCTTCGTGGGCCACATCGCCGGCCCGGGACGCATCGCGCGTCCCGGGCTGCTGCGTCCCCGGGCTGCCCGGTAATCCGTCCGCACGAATCGTCCCGATCCGGATCGATGAAGGTGGCGCCGGGCAGGGGCCACGCTTACGCTCGGCGATGTCGCAGTCTGGGCGACGGGGGGCTCCCCGGTCCGTCCGGACCATGGACGAAAGTGAGCACGTCATGAGATTCGGAGTCATCCCCCCTGTCCGCACCGGGGTCACCGCCGACCCGGCCTGGATGACCGCGTTCGCCCGCCATGCGGAAGGATGCGGCTTCGAGTCGGTCGTCCTCGTGGAACATGCGGTGGTGGTGTCGGGCTATCGGAGCACCTATCCGTACGCGTCCTCGGGGAAGATGCCGCTCCCCGACGACTGTGCGATCCCCGATCCCCTCGACTTGATGGCCTTCCTGGCGGGCGTGACCGATCGGATCACCCTGGCCACCGGTGTGTTGGTGTTGCCCAATCACCACCCGGTGGTGTTGGCCAAGCGGATCGCCACCGTCGACGTGCTGTCCCGGGGCCGGGTCCGGATGTGCGTGGGGGTCGGGTGGATGGACGAGGAGCTGCGGGCCACGGGGGCTGATCCGCGCAGCAGGGGTCGGCGAACCGATGAGGCGATCGCCGCCATGCGGGCGCTGTGGGCAGACGCCGGGCCGGGCGGGGCCGACTTCGACGGCGAGTTCTTCGCGTTCCACCACGCCCACTCGTTTCCCAAGCCGGCGCGGCCGGGTGGTGTTCCCATCCACATCGGCGGCCACAGCGAAGCTGCCGCCCGCCGGGCCGGGCGCATGGGGGACGGGTTCCAACCGCTCGGGCTCGCCGCGGAGGTCCTCGCTGTCCGCATGGCCCAGCTGCGCGACTCGGCCGAGGAAGCGGGCCGCGACCCCGGTGCCATCGAACTCTCGGTGTCCGGTTATCTCCCGACCACCTCCGAGCGGGACGTGGCCGATGCCGAGTCGGAGGGGGTGGCACGGATGTTGCTGTCCACCTCGATGACCGAGGACCTCGACCGGGTCCACGATGAGCTGTCCGCGTTCGCCGAGCGATTCGGCCTGCGTGCGGACGCCGGTCCGCGCCGCACGGACGGGGCCGACCGGCTGTGACCGGCATCGGTACCGGTGCCGGTGGGCGGGCGCCCGCAACCGGGCCCGACGGGCTACGGCTTGCACCCGGGGCGGACGAGCAGGCGCTGCGCCACCTGACGACGGCCTACGCCATGGCAGTGGACGAGCTCGACGGCGATGAACTGGCCGAGCTGTTCGTGCCCGACGGTGAGCTGGTGGTGCCGAACTTCCCCGAGGATCTCCGACCGGTGGTGACACGGACCGGCCACGATGCCATCCGGAAGGTTCCCGAAGGCCTGCGACGCTATGCACGCACGTTCCACCAGGTATCGGACCACCGGTTTGCAATCGCGGGGGGCGCGGCCACCGGCGCGGTCCGTTGCGTCGCCCACCACCTCCTGGCTGAGGACCCGACAGCGGACGCCACCGGGGGAGGCGGCCCTGGCACCGACGTCGTGTGGTTCATCCGGTATGCCGACGAGTACCGGCGCACCGGGTCGGGGTGGAAGTTCCTGCGGCGGGTGCTCCACCTCTTGTGGGTGGAGGAGCATTCCGTCACAGTGCGCGCCCTCCCCGCCACCGGCCGGGGCCAGCGGTAGGCACTGCCCTGTCCTCCGGCCGCCCGCCTTCAGCGCGCTGGTACCGGTTGCGGAGGAGGTGGGCCGACGTAGCGGGCAGCCGGCCGGATGAGCCGGTTGTCGGCGACCTGTTCCATCACGTGAGCGGACCAGCCGATGATCCGGCCGGAGGCGAAGGTGGGCGTGAACATATCGCGAGGGATCCTGCAGGAGTGCATGACCACTCCGGCGAAGAACTCGACGTTGGTGTAGAGCCGGCGCCCGGGCTTCAACTCGGCGAGCACGTCGAGGGTGGTCTGCTCGACCTGCTGGGCGAACTCGACCAAGGGGCCGCCGAGCGAGGCGGCCATCTCACGGAGGAAGCGCGAGCGCGGGTCGTCGGTCTTGTAGACGCGGTGACCGAAGCCCATCGCCGGCCCGCTCCACGGAGGTGCCAGCCAGCTGGCCTACTCCCTGCTGGTCGATGTCCGGCGGCTGGGGGTCGAGCGAGCCCTGAACGACACCCTCCGGTGGCAGGGGCTGCTCCCCGGTTTCGGCCACACCGTCTACAAGGACGGAGATCCGCGGTGCACGGTCCTGCTCGACCTCTTCGACGAAGTGGCCCGCCCCGAGGATGCCGAGCTGATCGGGTCGCTGCTCGAGCTCGCCGCCGAACACACCATCCCGCCACCCAATGTCGATCTCGGATTGGCCGCCATGGCGTGGGCCACGGGGATGCCGCCCGATGCCGGCCAGGTCCTCTTCACGGTGGCGCGGGTGGCCGGATGGGTGGCCCACTATCTCGAAGAGCTGGAGGAACGGCCCCTTCGCTTTCGGGCCCGAGCCATCTACGCCACCACCCACCGGCACTGAGCTTCCGGCGGGCCAGGTGCGCCGGGGCGCGGGACCCAGGCGGGGCGTGGAACCGGGGCGGGGCGCGGAACCGGGGCGGGACACCCGACCTACGCTGTGGGCATGACGCTTCCTGCCCCCGACCCTGACCGCACCTGCCTCGTGACCGGAGCCTCGTCCGGCATCGGGGAGGAGATCGCAAGACTGCTGGCTGGGCGTGGGCTGGGGGTGACACTGGTGGCGCGTAGTGAGGCCAAGCTCAAGACGTTGGCCGAGGAGCTCGGTTCGACCCACGGGGTCCGGGCCGAGGCCATCGTGGCCGATCTGACCGATGAGCCCTCACGCACGGCGATCGCCACCGAGCTCGAGGGCCGGGGGCTGAAGGTCAATGTGCTCGTCAACGACGCGGGGTTCTCCACCATGGGCCCGGTGTCCCGTTCGGACCCCGCCGGCGAGGTCGCCATGGTCCGGACCAATGTCGAGGCGGTGGTGCACCTGTGTTCGCTCTTCCTCCCGGGGATGGTCGAGCGCCGGAGCGGGGCAGTCCTCAATGTGGCGTCGACCGCCGCCTTCCAACCGCTTCCCGGACAGGCCGGCTACGCAGCCAGCAAGGCCTTCGTGCTCTCGTACAGCCATGCCATTCGGGGGGAGTTGCGGCCCAGCGGCGTGACGGTGACCATTCTCTGCCCCGGACCGGTGGAGACGGGCTTTGCCGCCGCCGCAGGGATCAGCGACGCCGAAGCCTCGGGGGCGATGCCCCGATTCATGTGGTTGCCGGTGGGCGCTGTGGCCAAGGCCGCTGTCGACGGGATGGACGCCAATCGAGCTGTGGTCATCCCCGGCATGGCCAATCGGGCCTCTGCGGTTGCCGGCTGGCTCTCGCCCCGAAGCGTCCTCGTCCCGATGCTGGCCAAGTACCACCCCGCCCTGCGCGATTAGGGAACACGGCACCGTCGTCCCCGGTCCCCGGTACGATCGGGCCGCATGCAGCGCGTGCGCGCAGGGGCCCTCGACGCCGCCTGCATCATCGTCTTCGTGGTCATCGGTCGGTCGTCCCACACCGAGGGACTGAGCCTCGACGGCGTGGCCGGTACGTCCTGGCCATTCCTGGTCGGGGCCGCGGTCGGCTGGGCCGTGGCGCGAGCCTGGTTGCGGCCGATGGATATCGTCCCCACGGGCATCGTCGTCTGGCTGTCCACTGTTGCCGTCGGCATGCTGGTGCGGGTGGCGGCCGGCCAGGGCACCGCCGTCGCCTTCGTGGCGGTGGCGTTGGGGTTCCTGGGGCTGGAGATCCTGGGTTGGCGAGCGTTGGCCCGAGTAGTTGCGCCCCGCTGGGGCAACCGCACGGCGAAGGATGATGCGCACCCACCGCCCCACTCGAGGGTCCGGCCCGGTGCGGGGGACCGACCGTGACCGTTCCCGGCCGTCGCTGCCCGCCATCGGCCACGGAGTGCGATCGCCTCGGATCGGGCCTGTCGGAGCGACCACCACAGCCGCCTGCGGTCCAGTCCACTTGCCTTATCGGCACGAGACGGCCCCACCTTTAGAAGAAATTCGAGAAAAGTTGGCGGCTCGCCAAGGGCGGTGACCGACGGACCCCACCATGCGGCCCAGTGTGGCTGGTGGGCACGGGACGGCGCCTGCCCGATGGTCACCCGGGTGGATCGAGGGCAGATGGAGAAATCCCAGGTGGGAAGGGGCGAGGGGTCTGCATCTCGTCGCCAGCGGGAGTGGAGCGGTCCGGAGCGTCGAGCGGCTCAGTCGGCCCCGGGGGTGTCGGGGTGTCGTGGGAGGAGCCGGCAACTCCCTCGTCATGGAGAAGGACGTTCCATTGCTGAGGCCGCTGAACAGAGCCACGGTGGCCCCTTGTGCCGTCGTCGTGGTGTCCGGGGACGGTGGCAGCAAGCCGATGGGAAGGGCGCCCCGGCAAGGCCCGTGGACCCTGAACCACATCGACGCCCATGGGTTCGAAGCTGCATGTTCGATCTTCCCAATTCCGCCAGCGATGGGCGGAGTAGCCCACACCTGAGCTGCACCTGTGCCTACTCTCAGGTATCGGCATGTCCGCCTCCTGATTGGGGCCGGAGGTGCCGGAAGGTCAGCAGGCCGGCGGATCGACGGCACTCGACGGGATCAGAGGGTTCCCCGCGGGATCAACCAGATCCCAGATCGGGAGCGTTGAAGCCGTAGACCGTTCCGTCTCCCCCGACCATCCAATAGCCGCCCGTGCTCGCGTCCCCCGCCATACCGACGACGGGTGCCGGGATCGGGTGCGCGCCCTCGGAGCCGTAAAAGGGCACGTCGAAGGCGAAGATCCCCCCGTCCGAGGCCACGAACCAGTAGCCCGAACCGTCAGCTGCCGACGCCATCGAAACGATGGGCCGATTCAGGCTGAGCGCACCGGTGGAACCGTGGAAAGGGGCATCGAACGAGAAGACCCCACCATCGGAGGCCACCTCCCAGTACCCACCGGTCTGGTTGTCACTGCTGATACCGATTACCGGCCTGTTGATCGGCATACCGCCCATCGAGCCGTGGAATGCCGCATCTCCGAAGGCGAAGATCCCACCGTCAGAAGCCACCAGCCAGTAGCCCCGATCGTCAGCGGTGGGGGCCATGTCCACCACCGGGGCATTCAGATGCTGCCCGGCCATGGACCCGTAGAAGCCTGCATCACCGAACGCGAAGGTTCCTCCGTCGGCGGCCACGAGCCAGTAGCCATTGCCGTCGCTGGTGGAGACGATGTGGGCGATGGGTGAGTTGAGCACAACGGTGGCCATGGACCCGTGGTACTGGGCATCGCCATGAGCCGAAACCGCCCCTTGCCCGTTGGTCAGCCAGTAGCCGCTGCCCGATGGCGTGGAAGCCATGCCCACTGCCGGAAGGAGGAAGGAGACGACGGGGACGGGCGGCGTGGGCGTCGGCGGCGTGGGCATGGGAGCCGGAGTGACCTGGGTGACCGTGAACGACGTGTTGTCGGTCAGGGTCGTGGTACTGGCGTCGACTTCGCCCTGCGAGTTGACCATGTCAATGGCGTCGGGCGAGAGCGTGCCGATGGGCACGCCATTCACCATGCAGCCGGAGAACGTGACGGATCCGTAGGTGGCATACGGAGCCTGTGGCGCCATGCCGGGGTCCTCGGCGATGCATTCCGCCGAGATGTTCTCCAATCCGGGAACCGTCATCGTCGCCGTCGCACTGGTGCGGTTCGTCGAGTCAGCGACATTCAGGACGTAGCGGCCACCACTCTCGTAAGTGGTGGTTGCGACGATGGAGTCGCCGCCTCTGACCACCATGTTGGCGTACTCCACCGCGTCCGCCGGGTACATCTCATACCACGGGATGTAGTACACGGCTCCGTTCCGACAGGCCGAGTCGACCCCTTCTTGTTCCACCGTCTGCGATCCCGCGCCATCCAGTCCCGCCCAGTACGAGCTGTCCGAGTCCTCGGAGGGACCACAGGACAACAGCTTGGGGACGACGAAGGATGCCTGGGCAGAACGGAACGATCCGGTCCCGTCCGAAACGACATACCCGGCCCAATTCACGGAACGGAGGTAGCTCGTTCCATGCGCATCCACAGCAGTCGGGGTCTGGGAATTCGCTATGACCATCGGAGAAGTGTGCCAGCGATCCAGTGCCGATTGGCTCTGGGCGAAGGCTGTCGGTGCATGGGCGACGGTCAGGTGCATTGTGGCTGCGCCAGCGTGGGCCGCCGGGCACAGGGTCGCAGCGGTGGCGGTCAGGACTGCAGCGACAAGTGCGATGGCCCGAGCCCTCCGAGAGACGGGGGGAACGCGCGCGGTCAGGAGGTCACGCGTGGCGGCGGTCGATGCATCGGCAGCACGCCCGCCGTATCGCACCACCATTCGCTGCCCCTTCCACTCCTGTCGATGGACGGGAGGCCTCGCACGCGATCAGCCTGCCTCTCGGCCCGCATCTCTGTTGTCGACCATTCCCCTCATCGCCTTGAGCGAGGATCGACCGCCGCCCCTGGGCGTCGAGCGGCCGGGGAGGTCGGCCGGGTTCGGGGTTCGAGGCCACCGCCTCGATGCCCGAGACCGCTCGCCTCGATGCTCGGGGCCATTTCTCGTCGGTCGGAGCCCGAGGGGCCCCTCAGCCGAGGTGTTCGGCGGTGGAACGGAGCCTGTCGGGCTCCGAGGTCGTCCCCTCGGTGCCGCTGGCACCACCGAGGGCAGCGTCGCCCCTCCTGACAACCGAGTCCAGGGCGACAACGGCGGCGACGACGGCCCAAAGCGCCGAGGCCAGGGCGAGGTGCAGATCCGCCACACCCTCCGGCGCACCGAGCAGTGCGTTGAAGATGCCTACAGTGACCTGCGCCCCCAGGAGTACCAGCCCGATCAGGGCGAGGACCTGCTTGGCGTCGAGGGCGCCTTCCTTTCGCAGGAGCGTCACGAGGTAGACGACGACGAGCGTCCCGCCGATCAGGACCATCGAGCGATGGGCGAGTTGGAGGGCGATCAGTCCCCCCGATGCACTGCTGCCGGTGCACAGCGGAAACGACTCGCACGCCGCTTGTGCCCCCCCGTCGACCACCAACGAGCCGGAGACGATCACGAGGAACAGCCCGGCGACAGCCACCCAAGCGAGAGGGCCCGGTCGGTGGAGCAGTGACCACGACTCCTCGGGCTCGATGAAGGACGCGACCGCGGTGACCGTCACGCACCCGAGGAACAGCAGGGCGACGGCGAGGTGAAGGGCGACGGTGGCCGGTGCGTTGTGGGTGATGACCGTGACGGCACCGAGCACCACCTGGACCGCGATCACCCCGACGGACACCAGTGCCGGAACCCTCACGTGACGAGTCCTGGTGCCTGTTCGCCAGGCGAGGACGGCGAGGGCCAGGACCAAGATGGTCACGAGGGACGCCAGATAGCGGTGCGACTGCTCCATCAACGGATGGAACCGGTCGATGGGACCGACCTGCCCGGAACACAGCGGCCACCCTGGGCAGCCCATTCCCGATTCGGTCACACGGACGGTGCTCCCGAGAACGATGAGGAAGTAGGTCGCCACCGCCGTTGCCACGGAGAGCGCCTGGATCCAGCGGACACCGGTATCCGGTCGTCCGGCACTCCCGCTCCGGCCGGCACCCCCTGTGCCAGGTTGGTTCAAATGCACGGGCTCACCACCTGCGGATCGGTGCGGCGAACCGCGCCCCGTCGAGGACCTCGAGACTGAACCGGTGGTACCGGGCCACCGCCCCCTCGGGGAGCGGTGGGTCCGTTCCAGCGAGCGTTAGGGCGATCTTTCCGAAGGGATGGCCGGGTTGCCTTGGCGCCGACAGGCAGATGGGCGAGCCAATCTCGGTCGGTCACCCCGGATCCTGACTCCGCGTCGGCCATGAAGCGCTCCTCGCACCGGTATCCAAAGATGCCGATCACACCGGAAACCGGCGGGCCTCCACATGCAGTGTGCAGGTGCGAATTGTCATGGCGATAGAGGCAATGGTCACATCTCCACCCGAATCGGTCCGAAGGCACTCGGGCCGATCGGATTCCCCCCTCCGAGAGCGTGAAGTCGAGCCGCGCTGTCGCTCCGAAGATGCGAGCGGAGCTGGGTCGGCCGCAGATCGATGATGCCGTGTTGGCATTGACGGACAAGGGTGGTCGAGGGTCACCGTGAGGCGCGGAGCGACCGGGGGAGGAACGACGATTGGCGGCCCCGAAACGACTGCACCCAGCCCGAAAGGGCTGGGTGCAGTCGTAGGTTGAATCTGAGCTCGGAGAGCTGCTGGCAGAAGGTGTGCTCAGTGAGCAGTCGGCACTGCCAGGGCACCACCTCGAAGCTCGACGGGTAGATGCCGATGGCGAACGCCAGCGCATTGGTGTCCGCCGGCAGGGTGACACTACCCAGATCGGCCAACACGGTGCCGGGGGTGTTCGGTGCGGTCACGGTCACGTGGTAGCTGCCCGCCGGGACGGCCGCGGTTGCGGTCTGTCCATTGGAGAAGGCGGGCGTGATGGCCACTGTGCTGTCGGCATAGACGCCGACCGTGGGGGCGACCGCCAGATGGCGAACGGTCACGCGGGCCTGGCCGCCGGTGGGGACCACGTCGACCACGTAGAAAGCGGGCGTGACCCAACCTGGATAGTCGGTGGACACGTCGGCGGCGGTGCCGGTCTGCACGTTCTTGAACTCCTTGTAGGAGAACAGGTTCTTGACCACGTAGATGTCGACGTTGAGTGCGGGGACGCCGTGGACGAGGCTGAGGTCAGCCGTGGGCGCCGACCGACCGTGGTCGCCCTGCCAAGCCGCAGGCGTGTTGCCCTGATGTTGCCATGCGTCTGCGCCGGCGGTGGCCGTTGCGCTGGTGAGGGCGAGCCCGGCAGCCAGTGCAGCGGCCCCGACCAGGCCCAAGAATCGGGTCTTCATAGGGAGCCTCCTTTGTCGTGCAACGGGCGATCGTCCGCGCCTGCCGCCGGACGGCGACCGGTAACAGTGCGGAGGCGTACCAGTATTGGATGCAGCAGAACCCTGAGAACTTCGGCGGTCGGCGACAGACAGCGCACTGTCGAACACGCAGAGGCGCTCCGGACCTCGGATTGCGTCGGGCTCGAGGGGCTCGCGGACGGTGTCACGTGAAGGCGACATCATTGGCGGACGGACGCTCGGGGATGGTCGCTAACCTGCAGGTGGCAGAGCAAACGGTGCGTCGGTCGCCCGACGGCAAGGAGCAACGGCCCACAGCGGGGTCCAGAGCGCGGAGCAGGGGAGTTCCATGGGTGTGTTCACCGACCTCGAGGTCGAGTACCTGCAATCGCAGCGCCTGGCGCGGCTGGCCACGGCGTCGGCGTCGGGCCTGCCCGACGTGTCCGCGGTCGGGTTCGGGCTGGACGGTGACGCAATCGTCAGCGGCGGGCTGGACCTGACCAAGACAGTCCGCTTCAGGCATCTGAGCGAGAATCCACGAGCCACCATCGTCATCGACGACCTCGCCTCGGTGAACCCGTGGAGCCCGCGCGGGGTGAAAGTCCGTGGCTCGGCCACGATCGAGGAGCACGAAGGCAGGCAGCGCATCCGGATAGAGCCCGAGGTGATCTGGAGCTGGGGTATCAATCCCGATGGGGAGAAGCGATTCGCCTCGATCGAGCGGCGGAGCGTCACCAGCAGCTGATCGGCGCCGGCGGCCGTGGGCCGCACGGGTGGCCCGGTCCCGCGCCCTTCCCACCTTGGCGCAAGGTCGGCGACGCGGATCGACCCGATACGTTGATCTGACGTCGTTGGACGTGGACCTCACGCCATTGATCGAATTCGGCGGAACCCAGTCACGGGCACATCGGCGATCGGCGATCGGCGATTGGCGATCTCGACTCGTTCGAACGTGAGGAACTCGGCGTGTGCCGAACGACCCCTCCCGCGCCCTCTCCACGGCCGGCCCGGCCGGTCACACGGCCACGGGCGGCGGGAGTTGATGCGGCACCTGCGTAACGGTCCCGCTGTTTGGAAGACGTAACAGGTGGGGACGTCCCCCATGCAGAGAACGACCAAGGAGATCACACCCATGAAACGGTCCACTGCCCGTGCCCTTCGACTATCTGTCGCCGCTGCAGCGGTGGGTGGACTGGCCGCGCTGAGCGGTGCTGGTGCCGCCGGCGCTGATGGTTACCAAGGCGAGACGCATCTGGGGGAGGGCGCCGATCACGTCGTCTTCGTCCAGACCGACAACGTCGCCGGCAACCAGATCGTCGCCTACGACCGCATGGACAACGGCACCCTCACCCTGGCGAACACCTACAACACCGGTGGGTTGGGCGGGGTCCTCAGTGGGTCCGTCGTGGACCATCTGGCTTCTCAGGGCTCGCTGACCTTCGACCGGGGCAATTCCCTTCTGTATGCCGTGAACGCCGGAAGCAACACCGTCTCGGTGTTCTCGGTCCGGGGTGACCGGCTGACGCTGCGCCAGGTGGTGAACTCGGGCGGCACCTTCCCGGTGAGCGTGGCCGTGCACGGCAACCTCGTCTCGGTCCTCAATGCCGAGAATGGTGGGTCGGTCCAGGAGTACGTCTCGTTCTTCGGCCGCCTGTTCGCGCTCCCGGGATCGAACAGGGCCCTGGGCCTGGACCCGTCGGCAGCGCCACAGTTCGTCAACACTCCCGGTCAGGTCGCGTTCTCACCCGACGGTTCCAGGCTGATCGTGACGACCAAGGCCAATGGCAACGACATCGACGTGTTTCGTGTGGGCTTCTTCGGGCAGCTGTCTGCTTCCCCGGTTGCGAACTCTGAGCCCGGAACGGTGCCCTTCGCCATCACGTTCGACCAGGCAGGCCACCTCGTCATTGCCGAGGCGGGAACGAACGCACTGGCTACGTTCACGCTCAACTTCGATGGGACCGTGAGCCTCATCAACTCCGTCGGGACCGGCTATGCGGCAACCTGCTGGGTCACGCCTGCTCAAGGGTTCTTCTATGCCTCCAACGCCGGAAGCGCAAATGTGAGCGGTTACCAGTCGGCTCCCAACGGCCAGCTGACCCTCCTCGGGGCTACCGACACCGACCCGGGAACGGTTGACGCCTCGGCTTCGACCGACGGGCAGTTCCTCTACGTCCAGACCGGGAAGAACGGGATCGTCGACGAGTTCCAGGTCAATGCCAACGGAACCCTCAGCGCAATCGGATCCGTGACCGTCGCCGGCGCTGCCGGTGGGGAGGGCATCGTCGCCCTGTAGGCAGCCCAGCGGTGCGGCGGCCAAGGATTCCGGAGGCGCCGCCGCACCGCTGGTTGGAATTGATGCGGTACCACGGACGCCACAGGTCGAGCGCACTGCCCGACCTGTGGCGTCCGGCCCGCGTTGCCCCTCTTGTAGTCGTGAGACGAGCGTATGGGGGCTTCGCTCATGTGCTGCAGGGGCGCGGTGGCGCGACCACTTCAAGGTCGATGCGACCTTCCCCATGTCCCCATCGAGCTGTCCGTGGTGGACCGTGCGAGTCTCGATCTCGCCACCTTGGCATCAAGAGTCGGCCCCGGTGCTTCCCCGCCGCGGTTGTAGGGACGCTCGGTCTCCTACTCCACAAGTGGGATGCTTTCGGACCAGTTGGGTTGCCCTGTCCGGCTTGCGCCACAGGCCGTAATGTCCGAAAACCCGATCACCCCCTCGACCAGGGACTCTGTGCAGGGCGTCGACCACGGCGGCTACCGTCATCCCGATGCGACGACGCCGGGCCAGAGGTCAGCTGTGGGCCTTCGTCTACCTTGGCTTGCGTCAGTTGCTCGAGTTGGTCCTCCTACTCTTTCGCCGCGGGGGCTCCAAGGAGGCCGAGCTCCTCGCCCTGCGCCATGAAGTAGAAGTTCTTCGGCGCCAGATGGGGCGTCCCGCCTACAAGCCCGCCGATCGCGCGCTCCTGGCCGCCCTCAGTCGATTCCTTCCGCGCTCGTCCTGGGCAACCTTCGGTGTGACGCCCGCCACCCTGCTGTCCTGGCACCGCCGGCTGGTCACGAGACGCTGGACGTACCCCCATCGCTCACCGGGTCGCCCGCCCGTCGACGACGACACGACGGCCCTCGTCGTTCGCCTGGCGAAGGAGAATGAGAGGTGGGGCTACCGGCGCATCCAGGGTGAGCTGGGCAAGCTCGGTGTGCGCCTGGCGGCGAGCACCATCGCCAAGATCATGAAGGACCACTGGCTCGGCCCTGCTCCCCGACGCAGTGGTCCCCTCTGGCGTGAGTTCCTGCGCTCTCAGGCGTCGGGCGTCGTGGCCACGGACTTCTTCCATGTCGACACCGTCCTGCTCAAACGCCTCTATGTCCTGTTCTTCATCGAACTCGGACGTCGGAGAGTCTGGATCAACGGGGTGACCGCTCATCCCAATGCACCGTGGGTCACCCAACAGGCCAGGAACGTCACCGGTGACCTCGCCGACGCAGAGATCACCTCCAGGTTCCTGGTCCGCGACCGAGACACCAAGTACGTGGCGAGCTTCGACAATGTGTTCAAGGCCGAGGGCGCCGAGATCCTCCGGACACCATTCCGGACCCCGAACGCGAACGCCTTCGCCGAACGGTTCGTGCGCACCGTCAGATCGGAGTGCCTCGACCACCTGCTGGTCGTGAACGAAGCCCACCTCGAGCGCATCCTGCGCAGCTACGCCCGCCACTACAACGGGCATCGCCCGCACCAGGGACTCGCTCAGGAGATNNCACGACCGTCTGGGCGGACTGATCCACGAGTACGAGCTGGTGGGTTGAGGTGTGGTTCGAGTTTTCGGACACTACGCCATCGGCGCCCTGAACTGCGGTTTCACGCCTCGAAGCCGTGTTTCGTGCCCCGCGCCAGAACCCTGGAGTAACTGATTGCTGAGCAAGACGGGCATCGCCCTGTGCTTCCACCAAGCTGACCTGCGGTGTGAAGCCCAGCGCCGTTACAAGAAGCAATGGCCTTTCCGAATCTGGCTCACCCGCGCTCGTTGCCCTCGATCGTGATTCGGTCGTCGGGGGCCAGACACGCGTAGAGCTATCTAGTACGATACGGAGTATGCTAACGAATGGGGCGACCCGATGAGTGTCCGTCACGCCTTGCTGGCGCTTCTGAGTGAAGGCCCTAAGTACGGCCTTCAGCTGCGACAGGAGTTCGAGGCCCGGACCGGCGAGGTGTGGCCGCTCAACGTGGGGCAGGTATACACAACCCTCCAGCGCCTCGAGCGGGACGGGCTCGTCGAGTCCGAGGACGCCGCCGACGAGGGCCCACAGAAGGGCTTCCACATCACCGAGCATGGTGAGGTGGAGTTGACCAAGTGGCTGCGCACTCCGCCCGACTTCTCATCGCCGCCCCGGGACGAACTCGTCATCAAGGTCCTGGTCGCGTTCGAGCTGCCGGGTGTCGACGTCCACGATCTGGTGCAGGTACACCGGCGCTACCTCGTCGAGCTCATGCAGCAGTGGACGCGGCTGAAAGAGGACGAGTCCCGGTTCGATCTCCATTTTGCCCTGGTCGTTGACGCCGAGCTGTTCCGGCTCGACTCGCTGATCCGGTGGCTGGATACGGTCGACGGCCGTCTGAAGCGAGCAGCTGCGGGCGTAAGTGTGCCGGCACCGCAGTCATTCCCCCTCCCGAAAGCTCGGCGCAAGGTAGGAGCCCCCGAATGAGCTACCTCGAATTACGCGACATCTCCAAGGTCTACGGCGAAGGGGCAGCAGAGGTGCGCGCCCTCCAGCGCGTCGATCTGTCAGTCGATGCCGGGTCTCTGGTGGCCGTCATGGGCGCCAGTGGCTCAGGCAAGAGCACATTGCTGACCATCGCCGGCAGCCTGGAGGACCCCACCAGCGGGGAGGTCTATGTCGGCGGCCGAGCGCTGTCCTCGCTGTCGCGCAACGGCAAGGCACAGCTACGCCGCCAGTCCATCGGCTACGTCTTCCAGGATTACAACCTGCTCGCCGGGCTGAGCGCGGTGGAGAACGTGTCTCTGCCGCTCGAGCTCGACGGCGTCGCGGCCCGCAAAGCCCAGTCGGCAGCAATGGAATCGCTCGATGACTTCGGGCTGAAGGAGCGCGCGTCGCACTACCCAGACCAGCTGTCGGGTGGCGAGCGCCAGCGGGTCGCCATCGCACGCGCCGTGGTGGGGGGACGGCAGTTGCTCCTAGCTGACGAGCCCTCCGGTGCGCTCGACTCCACCAACGCCGAGGCGGTCATGCGCCTTATCCTGGTGGCCTGTCACCGTGGCATGGCTGCCGTCGTGGTGACCCACGACGCCCAGCTCGCTTCGTGGGCCGACCGCGTGATCTTCCTTCGTGACGGACGGATCGTCGACCAGACGCTCCCGGTCGATAGCCCGGAAGCGATGCTCACCAAGCTCCCGAACCAATGAGCGTCGGCGTTCTCGAACGACCGGCCACCGGATCTGCGCCCGAACCGACCACCGGTGGAATCCCGGCCCGCCGGGCCATGACCCGCTGGGCCTGGCGCCTCTTCAAGCGCGAGTGGCGCCAACAGCTACTCATCCTGCTCCTCGTCATCGTGGCCGTCGCCGCCGTCGTGGTCGGCGCCGCCGTCGCCACCAACACCCCGCCGCCGGCCAATGCCGGCTACGGCACGGCCGGCGACCTGGCCACCTTTACGAGCTCCGGTAAGCAGCCTCTCCACCTGCAATCGGTGGTCGCGCAGATCGCCGCCCTGGAGCACCGCTTCGGGACGGTCCAGGCGATCGAGAACGAGACGTTCAACATTCCTGGCAGCACCCAGACGTACCAACTGCGGTCCCAGAACCCGCACGGCCCCTACGGCGGCCCGATGCTCCAGTTGCTCTCCGGGCACTACCCGACCGGATCGAACGAGATCGCCCTCACCCCCGGGCTGGCGTCCGAGCTCAACCTGAGAGTCGGCGACATCTGGCCCCAAGGCGGCAAGACGGTCGTCGGCCTAGTGCAGAACCCCCAGAGCCTGCTCGACGAGTTCGCGCTCGTTGCCCCGGGCCAGGTGACACATCCGACCACGGTGAACGTTCTCTTCGATGCACCGGGCGTGAACCCGGGCCGTATCGGGTCCAACGTCTACACGCCGGCGCAGAATGGCAACGCCAACCCGATCAACCCCGACACGATCGTGCTGGCGCTGGCGACGGTCGGCATGCTGCTCATCGCGCTGGTGTCGGTCGGCGGCTTCACCGTGCTGGCCCAGCGCCGACTGCGCTCCCTCGGGATGCTCGAGTCTATGGGGGCAACAGACCGCAACGTCCGGCTCGTGCTGCGGGCCAACGGCGTCATCGTCGGCGCCGCCGGTGCCCTTTTTGGCTTCGCACTGGGCCTGGTGGCGTGGTTGGCCTACCGCCCTCACAACGAGCAGAGCGCGCACCACCTCATCCCGATATTTGCCCTTCCATGGACCGTGATCGTGGTGGCGATGGTGCTGGCGGTCGTCGCCACCTTTGTGGCCGCCGGCCACCCCGCCCGCGCCATCACCCGCGTCCCGGTCGTCGCCGCATTGGCCGGACGCCCGGCGCCGCCCCGACAGATCCACCGCTCGTTCGTTCCCGGCGTGATCGCGCTCGTCATCGGGTTCTTCATGTTCACTGCTTCGGGCGCGGCCGGAAGCAGTGGCGTGATCTGGCTGATACCTGGGTTCATAGCGCTGATCGCGGGGATCATCCTCATGGCGCCGTTCTTCCTCGCCCTGCTGGCACGAGTTGGACGGAAAGCACCCATCGCCATCCGCCTGGCCCTGCGCGACCTGTCGCGATATCGCGCCCGGTCCGGTTCGGCCCTCTCGGCCATCAGCGTCGGAGTCCTCATTGCGGTGGTCATCTGCGCCGTCGCCATCGCCCGCTACAGCAACGTCTACGACTACGTCGGCCCGAACCTGGCGTCGAACGAGCTCGCTGTCTGGAGCCCTAACGGCCAGAACGGCAACAACCCCAATCCCAGCGCGCCGACGCTGCAGGAACTCCAGTCGCAGGAGGCCAGCGTCCACTCCATCGCATCTGCTGTCGGCGCCAACGACGTCGCGGAACTCTACAATCCTGCGCCATCAGTCGGCCTGCAAAACCCCAGCGGCTCGGGTCGGCAGTGGGACGGCCAGATCTACGTGGCGACGCCGGCTCTGCTGCGGGCCTACGCCATCAACCCGTTGTCCATTCCCTCCGATGTCGACGTCCTCAGCTCGCGCCCCGGCCTCTCGGGCTCAGGGGTGCAGGTGACCTACGGAGGAGGAGGCGGAAAGGGCGGCGGCCAACTGGTCGGTCCCGGCTCTGGCGACTCGGGCGGCAGCGGGGGCCCCGGACCGGGAAACACGAACACCTGCTCACCCGAAGGATGCATCGCCCACCCCGTCGTCCAAGAAGAGAGCCAGCTGCCCACGGGCACGGATGCACCCAACACCGTGATCACCGAGAGTGCGTTGCGCCGGTTGCATCTCGCCGGCGACAGCAGCCTCGACGGCTGGATCATCCAAGCGAAGAGCCCGATCACTTCCGCCCAGGTCACCAACACCCAGGCACTGGCGGCAACCAACAACCTGAGCGTCGAGTCGAAGAACGACGCCCCGACGTCGCACGAGATCGTGAACTGGGCCACCGTGTTCGCCATAGCGCTCGCTCTTGGCATCCTCGCCATGAGCATCGGCCTCATCCGTAGCGAGACAGCGAGCGAGTTGCGTACGCTGACGGCCACCGGCGCCAGCTCCCGCACCCGGCGCACCCTGACCGCGGTCACCGCCGGCGGCCTGGCGTTCCTGGGCGCGCTGCTCGGGACGGTGGCCGCCTACGTCGGGCTGGCCGGGTGGTTCTACTCGAATTCACTAGAAGGTGGCCTGTCGGACATCATCGATCACATCCCCTGGAACAACCTGATCCTCATCGTGATCGCCATGCCCGCCGTTGCCATGATCGTCGGCTGGGTGTTGGCGGGACGGGACCCGACGACGATCTCCGCCCGCCCGATGGAATAGGCGCTTTGTAGCTTCACAAACCATGGGGTAACCGAATCCTCAGGAACCTCGCGACTCCGGGGATGGCGGCAGAGGATGACCCACGGTTCAATGGCGGTTGCGTATCGCTCGTGTCAATGCTTCACCTCCTCGGCACCGGCGCTCGCGAAAGTTGCATGCGCCCGGAACGGCACATCGGAGCTACCCCCTCAGCCCGAAGACGGCGCGCGTTTTGGGCTACTTCAACCCCGGCACGGAGCGGACATCTCCACCACGATCTGGCAGCGGTCGGCTTGACGTTCGGCTCGAGGAGAGGTCCTGCAGAACCTCCGTGCTCGCGAATGTTGCCTGACCAGATCCGGCCCGATCTGGGCACGACGGTCTACGCCTTCGCCAGTTGATCTCCACCAGACCTGACGTCGTGGTCATGACGGTGGCGACGGACGGTAGGTGAGCAGGATGTTGCCGGAGTCAAACTGCCTTACGCGAAGGAGTGTGAGCGAGACGCGGTCCTGCAGGTCCTCAAAAAGGGATCTGCCCTGGCCGAGCAAGATCGGGAAGATCATGATGCGGAGTTCGTCGAGGACTCCGGCCTGCGCCAGGTTGGCGGTCAGATGCGCGCTGCCGATCACGAGCAGTTCCTTGCCGGGAGCAGCCTGGATCGTCGGCACCTGCTCTGTCGCCTGGCCGCGCATGACGGTGGTTCCCGACCAGTTCGCGTCGGTGAGCGTCGTGGAGAAGACGAGCTTCTCCTTGTCGTTCATCCGCGAAGTCATCGCCGGGTCGTTCGCCATGGCCTGCTCGGTCGGCCAGTAGGCGGCCATGTGCTCGTAGGTCGCGCGACCAAAGCAGAGTGTGCCTGCCTCATCGAGCTGGCGGAGGGCGAACTCGTTGAACTCCGCGTCCACGTTGGACCAGTCGAGCTCGCCGTTCGGGCCTTCGTAGAAGCCATCGAGGCTGGTGAAGATGAACGCTGCCATAGTTCGCATTGGATGGTCCTCCTCGGTGAAGTGTCTTCTCACAGCTCGTCTTCGGCGAACGCAGCAGCCAACGAGTCGAGCAGGGATCGGGTCCCATCCTCTCGCTGCGCTGCTGTCTCGTGGCCGTCGAGGTACACACCCTGTTCTGTGAGGACAAGCTGCGTTGTACCACCCGACTCGTGGAACTCCACGGTGGCCACGGTCACCGAGATACGGGTGTGGTCGGCAAACATTTCGGAGGTGGAGACGATTCGCTGGTCGATGACGATGTCCCGGAACTGGGCGGCGTACGTGTACACCGGCCCACCCGGAGGTCCGCCGCGATTGACCTCGCGCCCTCCGACCTGGAAGTCGAGCTCGTATCCATTCCCAAGCTTGTCGACGGAGCCCGCGAACCAACGAGCTTTACGTTTGGGATCCGCCCAAGCACGGAACACGTTCGCGACAGGTGAGTCGTAAGTTCGCACGATGACGAACGTGTCATGGGTGACGGTGGACATGGTCATGAGGTCTCCTCACTCGTAGCGGCTTCTTCCCTGAGGACGTTGCCCAGGCGATCGAGTCGGGATTCCCAGACGTGACGCCGGTCGGTGATCCACTGTTCGGCGGCGGTCATCGCCGCCGGCTCGATCCGGCACATGCGCGTCCTCCCGACCTTCGCGGTCTTCACGACACCGCACGCCTCCAGCACCTGCACGTGCTGGACCACGGCGGCCAGGGACATGGACAGTGGACGCGCCAGTTCGCTCACAGAAGCGGGGCCCACGGTGAGGCGCTCCACCATGGATCGCCTGCTGCGATCGGCCAGCGCGTGGAAGGTCCGATCGAGGTCGATCGTTTGGTCAAGCATGCACTTGAGTATAAGCGCTCATCCACTTTATGGTCAAGTAGATACTTGACTATAGGGGTTGGTCCTCAGCTGAGCGCCGGTCAACGACCCCAACAGAGTGGGCATGCAGAACAACACCGTCGACGTCCTATCGACGCCCCTACTGCCGGGCTGCGGTGGATCCCTCGCGGCTGCAGACTGCCCAGATCGGCCGGGTCACGCACACACTTTTCAGGGTACGGACGGCCGAATGCTTACTCCCGCGAGCGGCCGAGATGCGTCCGCCAGATCGGGCGCGGCGATCAGCGCGCGGTGGGATCACCCGACGGATCTGCGTCCGAATGCCCCAAAACGCGCGAGCGTCATCACTGATGAAACCGCCCCCGTCCGCCGGGTCGGTGGGGCAAACACGCAGTTGGACGCTCGCGCCAGTTGCTGAGGTGGAGAACTCACTGCCTAGCCGGGACCTCCCGGCCATCCCGTGGCGTCGAATACTGCTACCGGGTCGAGGTAGTCCCGCCACCATGTCACTTTGGCGTTCTCAACCGTCACGATTGAGACGAACCGGTTGTCGTACGGACGCCCCGTCTGCACTGATTCGCCGTGTACCTCGTACTCGAGGACCACGACCGAAGCCTCAGAATCTCGATAGACACGGAGATGGTCAGCGCTGCGCACGGTCAAGAAGCTGTCGTAGTCGCCGTAGAGGTCGATGATGCTCTGCCGACCCTCAACCCGCCTGGGATAGCCAGGCACGGAGATGACGTACTCGAAGACGACATCGTCTGCCAGCAGGTCGAAGTAGTCCTCGCCATCGGCGAGACCTTTGAGCCCTTCTCGAATGATGAGGAAGAAGGGTCCATCGGCTCCGAAATTCGAGCTGTCCTCGGTGTACTTCGTCACGTGCTCTCCCGTCGGGTCCGGATGGCGGCGCTGGGCTGTGCGGGGCCAGCCAAACTGGTGGCGCAGGTCGTGATCGTAGACCTCAGGCAGTGGAGACCGACTGGTCCTGACCGCCGGGTGACGTAGGTGCACCTGATCCACGGACTACCCCTGCCACCTATCGGTTACGCGTCGCAGAATCTGGGGCTGATATTGCGGCTCGCTGACGATCGCGAGCACCTGGGTCGTCCTCACTGCACCGGCGAATGACTGCCTCAGTGGAGCGCACAATATCTGGCCAATCAGCGCTCTGAACTGCGGTTTCACGCCCCGGGGCCATGTTGCCCACCCCGTCCACGAGACATGGTGTAACTGATTGCTGAGGAACCTCCGGACCGAGGGGATGGCGGTGGAGGATGGCCCACGCCTCAGTGGCTGTTGCGTATCGCTCGAATCAATGCTTCATCCCCCTCGGCACCGGCGCTCGTGAAAGTTGCATGCGCCCGAAACGGCACATGCGGGACGGCCCTCGGTCCAAAGCCGGCCGACATCTAGTTGCTCCGTGTATACACCCAGTGTATTCTCCCGGGTATGAGCGTCCCCATGGCCCTCCTCGGACTCCTCGATCGCGAACCGAGCCACGGCTACGACCTGAAGCGCGACTACGACACCTTCTTCGGCCGCGGTCGGCCGCTTCCCTACGGTCAGGTGTACGCCACCCTCGCCCGCCTGGCGCGAGACGGAAAGGCCATCACCGGAGAGACTGAGCCCGGGGCCGGCCCGGACCGCAAGCGCTACAGCATCACCGAGAGCGGGAAGCACGAGATCGAGGTCTGGCTCTCGGAGCCCATCCCGGCAGAGCCGCATCTCCAAACGGACCTGTTCGTGAAGGTCGTGCTGTCGCTCATGCTCGATCGACCTGCGGAGGGGTACCTCGACGCGCAGCGCGCCGCGCACCTTCGTCGGATGCGGGAGCTCACCGAGCTCAAGCAACGGGGCGACCTCGTTGATGCCCTGCTCGCCGACCATGGGCTCTTCCACCTGGAAGCCGACCTCCGCTGGATCGACATCACCGCGGCACGACTCACTGCACTCGCGGACGAGGTGCGGTCGTGACCATCGCCAAGGGACCTTCGGGCGTCGAGGTCGGAGGCGTCATCATCGAGGCACGCGGGTTGGTGCTCTCATTCGGAGAGACCCCGGCGCTGCGGGGGGCGAACCTCTCGGTGGAGCGCGGCGAGATTCTTGCCGTCATGGGGCCGAGTGGTTCAGGCAAGTCCACGTTGCTCTACTGCCTGGCAGGCATCCTCTCCCCCGACGCCGGTGAGGTCCGCTTCGACGGCCAGCGCCTCGACGACTTGCGAGAGAAGGATCGCTCCAAGCTGCGGCGTGATCGCTTCGGCTTCGTGTTCCAGTTCGGCCAGCTGGTACCGGAGTTGACCGCCGAGGAGAACGTCGCGTTGCCCTTGTTGCTCGGTGGGATGCCTCGCGGAGAGGCCCTCACTGCGGCGGGGGGCTGGTTCGAGCGCCTCGGCCTCGAAGGCATGGAGCGCCACCGCACCGGCGAGATGTCCGGCGGCCAGTCGCAGCGCGTCGCTCTGGCTCGAGGTCTCGTCGCCCAACCTGACGTGCTCTTCGCGGACGAACCGACCGGGTCACTCGACTCGCTGAACGGCGAGCTGGTCATGGACTTGCTGACGCGTACCGCGCGGGAGCAGGGGTCGACGGTGATCCTCGTCACCCACGAAGCTCGGGTCGCCGCGTATGCCGACCGAGAGGTGGTCGTGCGCGACGGGCTCGTGACCTCGACCGCAGCTGCCACCCGATGATCCGGCTCGGACTTCGCCTCACGTTGCACAGCGGACGCGAAGCACTTCTGCGAGCGGCCGTCACCGCAGCCGCCGTCGCTCTTGGCGTCGGTCTCCTGCTGTCCGCCCTGGCCGGTGTCAACGGTCTGCATGCCCAGGCCGATCGTGGTGCGTGGCTCAACACGTCGGCGCTGACAGCTCCATCGACGTCAGGAGGTTCGACACCCGACCCGCTGTGGTGGCTGTACTCCGTCGATCAGTTCGACAACCAGGCGATCGACCGCGTCGATGTTGCTGCGACGGGACCGAGCACGCCGATCCCGCCCGGGGTTCACCATGTTCCCAGTGCCGGCGAGTTCTACGCGTCGCCGGCCCTCACGAGGCTCATCGCGTCCGTGCCAGCGAGCGAGCTGGGTGACCGGTTCCCGGGGCACCAGGTCGGGACCATAGATGCAAGTGCCCTTCCGTCCCCGGATTCGCTGGTCATCGTCGTCGGCGATGACGTTCGCCAGCTCTCGCGCGTCCGTGGGGCAGTCAAGGTTCACGGCATCCAGCGAACATTGAGCAACTGCTTCAGCTGCCAGAGCGGCAGCGGGAGCGGGAGCGAGCCGATCCTCCAATGGATCCTGGCCGGCGGCGCCGTCGTCCTCTTCGTGCCGGTGCTCATTTTGATCGCAACCGCGAGCCGACTGTCCGCGGCGAGGCGGGAGGAGCGCTTCGCTGCGATGCGCCTGGTCGGCGCCACGCCGCATCAGGTCTCGGTGATCGCGGCGGTGGAGGCATCGGTGGCGGCATTCGCAGGAGTTGCTGCCGGATTCGCGCTCTACTACCTGCTCCGCCTTCTCCTGACGCACGTCCAGTTCACCGGTGCGCCGCTTGCCCCAGGTGACCTCTCGCTCACCTGGACCGACGTCCTCCTCGTCGTCATCGGCATCCCGCTCGCAGCAGTCGCCTCCGCGCGCGCCGGACTGCGCCGTGTCCAGATCTCGCCGCTCGGCGTGACACGGCGCGTCCCGTCCGCACCTCCCCGGGCCGTGCGGTTGATCCCACTCCTGGCTGGCGTCGTCCTACTCGCGTACTTCGCTGTCGCCGGCAAGCCGCAGGGCAACGGCAGCCAGGTATTGGAGCTCGTTGGCGGCTTGCTGCTCATCTTGGTTGGGCTGATGCTGGCCGGACCGTGGTTGACGAGGATGGGCTCTCAACTCATGGCGGCACGGGCGAATCGGCCTGCCACCCTGATCGCTGGTCGCCGCCTCCTCGACAACCCTCGAGCGGCCTTCCGCTCCATCAGCGGTCTGGTGCTCGCGCTCTTCGTCACGAGCGCAGCGATCGGAGCGTTGGGCTCGATCGTCGCGTCGACCTCCCAGGTAGGGGGCCCAAGATCAGCCGATACGCTCGCAGCTCAGTTCTGCGGGCTCACGTCAACGTGTGACGCCTCCACCTCTGTCCCCTCCGTCCCGGCCGAGGTGGTCACTGAGCTACGCAGTGTGCCGGGGGTGCGCACCGTGGCGGTGGTCCACGTGGACCCCTCCTCCGCTCAGCGGATGAACGGCGTTGGGTTGATCTCGTGTGAGGCACTGGCGAAGACTCCGGCGATCGGGAAGTGCGCACCGGGATCAACGGTCGCGATGATCGGCTTCTTCCTCGGGCAGAACGAGGTCGCCAAGTCGCCCTCGTTGACGGTCTGGCCGTCCGCTCATCTGTCGGTGGCGGCCATCGCGAGCCTTCCCGTCGAGGCGGTCGTCGTCGCTACGGACGGCTCGCCCAGCTCCCTCGAGCGGACACGAACATCGCTCGTGCAGGCGTTCCCCTTCCGAGGGCCGCCAGTGGTCGTCGATTCGATCGGGCCAAGCCAACTGCGACTGTTGGCAATGGTCCGCAACCTGACGCAGGTGGTCGTCGTGGCCAGTTTGATCATCGCCGCCTGCAGCCTCGCGGTGAACATCGCCGCCGGGCTGAGCGAACGCAAGCGCCCGTTCAGCCTGCTCCGCCTCATGGGCGTGCCCACCGCAGTGTTGCGCCGCGTGGTCGCACTTGAGAGTGCACTGCCGCTGCTCCTGGTTGCGGTCGTGTCGATTGTCGTCGGCCTGCTCGCTGCCGCCCTCTTCCTGAGGTCGCAGCTCGATTTCGCATTCCGATTGCCCGGCATCGCCTACTGGGCAACCGTCATCTGCGGGCTGGCAGCGTCAGTCGCGATCATCGCCTCGACGTTCCCGCTCCTGAGTCGGATGACCGGTCCCGAAGTAGCGCGAAACGAGTGAGCAGCCTGAACCGGCTGTCGTTCTCTGCAGGCTAACGCCGGGTTCGACCAGAGAGCGGTCGACGGGTCTGAGGGACTTGATCGTGACCGATAACGAGCATCAGAGGACTGTGCCGGTGGTACCCCTGAATGCCGGTTTCCCGTCGCAGGATCTTGGACTCGGCTGACGGTTCGCTTGCTACCGCGAGCACTTCGGCTGAGTTGCCGCCCTTGTGGGTGAACCAGTCAGTGAACCGGACGTGAAATGGCCTATCAGTTCCCTGAGCAGGGAGTTCACCGCCCGGATCCGTGTTTCGTGCCCCGTCCACGAGACATGGGGTAACTGAATGTTGTTGGCAAGATCGCTTCCGAAGGGGGATCGGTGATCGGCTGGTGGCCGCCGAGGAGGGAACAGATCTCTGCCGCCTGTAATCACGTGGTGACCGCATTTCGAGGAAGGCTCCTCCCGGATCTATCGAGTGGAAGGGCTCAGTACGTGCTCGGTGATCACCGCGTCGATGCTGATCGGCTCAGCTACCTCGAACATGGTCATCGCCGAGGCGCTGGACGTCCTCACTCGTGACGCCGACTTCTGGCTCTTGACCCACCCGTGCCCGGAGGAGTCGCTCGGTCGGTGTCTCTCTGCCATTGTCTCCCTCTTTACCGCCTATGGCCAGCTCGTCGCTGTCTTCGACGGTGACGTTCAGGCCGCCGACGATGGGACCCTTGCGTCACGGGCCGAGAGCGCGTGCCACATGGTGAGGGACTTCCGGATGATGGCACTCCGGCTCACCGCGTGAACCGGACGCAGCTGGCCGGACTCTCCTGGAATGGCGATGCGCCCCCGACTGGGCAGGAGTCGAGGGCGCTTGCTCTTCATGCGTCAGGAGTAGTTCACAGTTCGGCTGGGCTGCGAGGAACTGAAGGTCGCAACGGCATGTGCACCCGACCTCAGACTCAGGCACTGGTCGAGTTCAGTCGCCACGGGCACTGCGGCTCGTAACTCGGCGAGCGGGACACGCCTGCCTAGAGCTCTGGGCGCCGGTCCGAGGCGCCGGGTTCAGCCGTGGGCCATCTCTCGCAAGTTGTCGAATGCGGTGAGGGACGGCTCGGCGAGCTGAGCAGCCTTGAGGAAGTCGCGGTGGATGACGTCGTCCAGCTCGGCGAATGACGTCGCGTGCTTGACGTGGTGGAAGGCCGACTGCACTCGGACTTCGACGAGGCCGCCGATGACGAACGTGGCGAGCTGCACCTCGGGGTCGATCGGGTCCGCGCCGATTCGTTGCGCAAGTGCGATGGACACCTCGTCGATGAAGCGTGGCAGATCAGCGAACCGCGCTGCGACGAGCGTCGGCGACCCGGTGGCGACATCGCAGAAGCGGCGGACCAAGTGCAGTTGGCCGGCATCATCCACGCCCTCCCAGCGACCCGGGTGAATCTCGCTGGCTATCGATTGCGCGACGACGTCGATCAGTGGAGCGCTCCCGCGTTCCCTTACGGCATCCGCCACGGCGTTGATCATGGGCTCGGAGCGGTCGAAGAACAACGACTCCTTGGTCGTGAAGTAATTGAACACCGTCTGCTCGGAGACGTCGGACGCTGCCGCGACCTGGGCCACGGTCACGTTGTCGAACCCGTGGACCAAGAACATCGCGGTCGCGACATTGGAGATCCGCTGACGAACGTGCCGCTTCTTGCGTTCGCGCAGGCCCTCGTTGGGGTCCGGGGCCTCGTCGGCATGCGCGCCCTCGAAGAGCTCGAGGATGGCATCCACGTCGAGGTCGTCGCTGCTCTTCGTCATGCGGACCCAGTGTAGACAAAATCGTTGAGTCGTACTAGCATTTGGGTCACCACAAGTTTGGAGCAACAACATGACGACAGGAACTCCCCACGTCGAACGATCGAGCACCAGCGCCGACCAGGCTGGGCGTGACAGCCCCCGTCCGGGCACCGTGGCCGTTGAGGCGCGCGACCTGACGAAGCTGTTCGGCACGAATCGCGCCGTGGACGGCATCGACCTCACCGTCATGGAAGGCGAGATCTTCGGGGTGCTCGGCCCGAACGGCGCCGGCAAGACCACGATGCTGAACATGCTGGCGACGCTGCTGCCGATCGATGGCGGCGAGGCGAGGATCTTCGGCTACGACGTTTGCAGCCAGGGCCACGCGGTGCGGCAACTGATCGGTGTCACCGGTCAATTCGCGTCGGTCGACGAGAACCTAACGGGCCGAGAGAACCTCTGGATGTTCGGCCGCCTGCAGGGATTGTCCTCGAAGAGGGCCCACAGCATCGCCGACGACCTGCTCGCGCAGTTCGACCTGACGGAGGCCGCTCACCGCCCCATCTCCCAGTTCTCCGGCGGCATGCGCCGCCGCCTTGACCTCGCGGCCAGCCTCATCACCAGGCCCGCAGTGATCTTCCTCGACGAGCCCACGACAGGTCTCGACCCCCGGAACCGCAGCCAGATGTGGGACACGATCCGCGACCTGGTCGCTGAGGGATCGACCATCTTGTTGACCACCCAGTACCTCGACGAAGCGGATGCACTGGCCGGACGGATCGCCGTCATCGATCGCGGTCGGAAAGTTGCCGAGGGCACCCCCGGCCAGCTCAAGACCCAGATCGGCACATCGAGCCTCCGTGTCCAGATGGCCGAGGCCGCCGACACGGCAGCGGCGGTCGCACTGGCTGCGGACCTGACCGGCGAAACGCCGGTCGTTACCCTTGCCGGCTCAGGATTCAGCGTCACGCTGAACGATGCCAACCAGGCCGCTGACGTCCTCGTCGCCCTCCGGAACCACCGGCTCGACATCACGAATGCCACCGTCGAGCAACCGAGCCTCGATGACGTGTTCTTCGCCCTGACCGGCCATACGAGTGGAACCCCTACCTCCGAGACCGAGGTGAACAGATCATGACCGCAGCCAACCCGATCCTTACCACCACATCCCGACCGGCAGCGCGTGCCGTCACGGCGTCAGTACCCGCGCGAGAGGCGCTCACCCAGATCACGACGCTGGCATGGCGCGCGCTCATCAAGATGAGTCGCAATCCCGAACAGCTCGTCGACGTCACCGCGATGCCCGTGCTGTTCACCGTGATGTTCGGGCTCATGTTCGGCGGGGCCGTCTCCGGCAGCACCGCCCACTACCTGCCGACCCTCATCCCGGGCATCATCGCCATGACCACCATCACCGCATGCGTGGGCGCCGGCATCCAACTTCGGGAGGACATGGACAAAGGCGTGTTCGACCGCTTCCGGTCGCTGCCCATCGCCCGGATCGCCCCGCTGGCCGGACCGATGATGGCCGACCTCGCCCGCTATGCCATTGCGGCCGGCGTCACCCTGACCGTCGGCGTAGTCATGGGCTACCGCCCTGGCGGTGGTGTTCCCGGTGTGCTCGCCGGAGTGGTGCTCGCCGTCATCACCGGCTGGTCCCTCGCCTGGATTTTCCTGTGGATCGGCACCAAAGCCAGGAGCGCCGGCGCCGTCCAGGGAATGTCCATGATGATCATGTTCCCTCTGGCCTTCCTCTCCAACGCGTTCGTCCCCGTTGACACCCTTCCGGGATGGCTCCAGGCCGTAACGCGGGTCAATCCTGTCTCCCATGTCGTCTCGGCATTGCGTGACCTGATGAACGACGGTGCCTTGACTACTCAGGTCGGATGGGCGTTGCTCGGATGTGCCACGGTGGCCGCGATCTTCATTCCACTCGCCGTTCGCTCGTACTCCAGGCGGGTTTGACCAAAGAAGACCGAAGGCTCGCAACAACTGTTCGACAAGGTGACCGTTCGTTCATGACCTGGAACGACAGTTCATTCATGTCCAAGAAATGAAGAATCCCACGGGATTGAATTCAGCCAACACGGCATGGCCTCCAGGATTCCTGGGGCGGTTCAGCCTTGCGTATAATTTCAACGACTTTGGCGACTGGCCTGACTCGCCTATTCGCTCTTGGGGCGGCTGGACTGTGACGTCCTCGGGGCACCAGTTCCTCGAGTCGGCCGACCGGCACTAGCAGAGGGCCCGGCTTCGGAGCTGGTCGCTATTGGCGAGCAGATCCGCTGTTGACGCAGCGCCCTGAGAGAGTGGGAGCGTGACAGAGGAAAGCGGCTTCCAGTCGTATCGACCGACCGCCTATCTGGATCAGTGGGTGTGGATCCGCCTTGCACGCGCTGCCGCCGGAAAGCCCGATGCTCCAGGCGACCCCGAACTTCTCCATGCCCTCGTCGACGCGGCAAACGCGGGCGTCGCGTTTCCCCTCGCCTGGACCCACTACATCGAGACCGAATCGAGCAAGAGCCCTCGCCAGCGACGAGACATAGCGAACGTGATGGCCTCGATCTCGCACTTCCGGACGATCCGGACGCGCAGGGATCTGCTCCGCAACCAGCTCCTCATCGCGATGCACGAGCACTTCGGTCGACCGACCTTCCGGCCCGAGAAGCTCGATCCGCTCGGCGTGGGCGTGCATTGGGCATTCCAGGGGGTCGAGAGGGTTCTCCAGGTCCACGACACTGACGGCAAGATCATCGACCCTGACCAGTTTCCTCGTGAGATGCGGATCAGGGCTACGCAGGGTTTCGAGTGCCAGGTGATGGCAGGTCCGCGGGATGAGGAGCTCGGGTTGTTACGCGAGCAGTACGGGTACAAGCCCGAGGCGACCGTTGAAGCGGGTCGCAGCCGACTGGAATGGGAACGGGAGTTCGTCGGCCTGCTTGTCGATACCCCGCCGACGGATCCCACTGAGCTGCGGGTCTGGATCCAGGCACGTGGACTCCTTCACGAGAACCTCGAGTTGCTGGTCGGTGTATTCCAGGAGTACGCACTTCCCATCCGGCAGCTGACGGGCGGCTTCGACGAGGACGATCCAGTACGGCGTCGGGAGTTCATCGGCGGTTTCTTCGACCGGCTACCAAGCGTGCGGGTAGCCGTAGACCTGAAGCTCGCCGTCCACCGGAACAACCAACGAGGCTGGGAACAGAATGACGTCTACGACACCGACGCGATGTCGATCGCAGTCCCCTACTGCGCTGTCGTCGTGGCCGACAAAGCCGTCGTCGATGCGTTGCGCCGCGTGAAGGCAGGAGAGCACCACGGGACTCTCATCACGGGCAAGCTCGAAGAGCTTGCCGAGGTTCTTCCCGAGATGGTTCGACACGCCCAGACGCTTCTTGATCCAAGTGGATGGGAGGCGTTCGCGTCCGGGGTCGGATTCAGTCCGGTGACGCCGGAGCAGCTCGTCGAAGAGATACGAGGCCGGTGAGCGCTACTGAGATCGCATCGCTAGGGGCTGCTCAGTGCCCGAGGTACCCAGTTGCCAGACGGCTTCTCGGGACTCGGACGGCGTGCGACAGTATCTGAGTAGAGCAGACTCCGAGCGGCTGCATAGGGCAGACGTTCATCTGCGTCCCAGCTCGCCTAGAGCTTCCTGTCCACGGGATGAGGTTGCACATCCACCATGAGGTGGGGTCAGGCGATGGACTCTGTGGTTCTCACAACAGATCCAAGGAGACCATCAC
>PLHF01000039.1 GCA_003138855.1 Acidimicrobiaceae bacterium
GTGGCTCCGCCAGCCGATGTCACCAAAGTGACCGATCTGACGAGTTTGCCAACAGAAGCGGCCTCGACCACCCCTGCTCCCTATTTGGGCCTGGACGGCTCGCCTAGTTTGGCGTTCCAGCCGGCGGTAGACCTCACCACCGGACGCCTGCTCGGCTTCGAAGCCCTTCTGCGGTGGCACGACTCCTCTGGCGGCAACATCCCACCGGATATCCTCATCCCGTGGGCCGAGGCGCACGGACACATGAACGCACTGAATCAGTGGGTGTTGACCGAAGCCTGCAGGCAAGCCGCCAAGTGGCCCTCGGACTTCCAGCTCGCGGTGAACTGCTCGGTCTTCCAGCTCCGCCGGGGAAACGCGGCAATGGCGGCCGCTTCCGCCATTGAGCAATCCGGCCTCAACCCTGATCGACTGACGGTCGAGGTCACCGAGATCTCCGTGGCGGATGAGGAGGCGGCGGTGGACCTCCAGGTCATGACCCGACTGGGCATCCAACTCACGGTTGATGACGTCGGGTCGGACTGGTCTGTCCTGGAGGATCTGCGCGGCTGCGTCGTCAACACGGTAAAGATCGACGCAGCACTAGTTGCAGGTCTCACAATCCCCGGTGGACAAAGTCGCGCCATCGTAGAGACGATCGTCAAGCTGAGCGATTCCCTCGGCCTCTGCACGGTGGCTGAGGCAGTCGAGACTGCCGACCAGGTGGCCATCCTGCGCGAGCTGGGAGTCGAAGCTGCTCAGGGCTACTTCTTCTCCCCGCCCCTCACCGCAAACGATGCTTTTGCGTTGGCATCCATGAGCCCACCCCCGGGCTTCGCCCTGTCCGGCCCGACGGTGCACTGACCCTGGGCTGATCAGCTCAAGCAGACTGGCACTTCGGACTTCGGACAGGCATATCAGGTAGACCGGGGATACCGGNNCATGGTCCGAAGCCAGTTCAGCCGATGGGACGAGCCTTGGTCACGCAATCGGACGGGGTCCTCGTCCCATGACGGGCGCGTTGAGCGGTTCGAGGACCTCCGTTCAGGAGCCTCGCCGATCTCGGCCAACGGCACCCCGTCCAGCCTCGGCAGCACCTAGCTTCTTGACTCTCCACCGGGAACCCCGCTCCGGACAATCAAGGTGCCGCTCCAACCTGTCGATGGTGTCAGGGTGAGCGCCGGCGGCAATGAGCTCAATGATGAAGTTCGATTGGCCTGTCTTGATCAGGTCAATCGCTCAACGCGCCGGTCAGCCTTTGCCGCTCCCGTAGCAGCGGCGTTGCTGGTCATCGCATTTGGACACGCCGCATCGATGTCGAGAATGATCGAATGGGCAGCGACCGTGATGGCCGCCGCTGCGGTTTCCGAGTGGTTCGCATCGTTGTACTTGAAGCGGCGACGCCGCGGGACTCCGGTGGGTCAATGGATGATCGGTCCGGTGACAGCGGGATTGAGTGGCTTTGCCTGGGCTTCACTCCCACTGTTCGTGTTCCCGCCGGCAGGCCGGTATGAACTTTGGGCGCTGTACCTCATCTTCACGTGCTCCATTTCGGCACTCAACGTTGTCGTTTCCGCAAGCCGCCGTTCATACTTCGTCACCTTCCAATTCGCTCTCATTGTGCCCGTCGAACTGATGTGCCTCTTGGCCAATGACCGCACCCCCCAGCTCTTGGGACTGGCGATGCTGCTCTTCTTTGCCGTCATGTTCGTCTTGCATCACGAAGTGCGCACGGTCGTGTTGAGCGAACTCTGTCTTCGGAGTCCGAGCGCTGGCGCCAACACGCAGCTCCACACTCTGAACGCCCAATTAGGTGGGATCGCTCTCCGAGACGACGTCACCGGATCGGCGAACCGGGTCGCATTCGTCGACGCCCTGGGACAAGTTGCCGCGGAGGTCCAGGGGGGTGACACCAACGTGGGAGTTGTGTTTCTTGACCTCGACGGGTTCAAGGGCCTGAACGATACGTTGGGCCGCGAGCAGAGAGATGAGATCCTGGTGCATGTTGCCGACCGCATTCGGGGGGTACTGCGCAGTGGTGACTTGCTGGCCCGATTGGATGGAGACGAGTTCACGGTGCTGCTCCGCGGTCTCCACGAGACCGGAGAGGCTGTCCGGGCAGCGCAACGCATTCATCAGGTCTTCGAGTCGCCTTTCGTTATCTCGGGTCGCCGCATTCCGGTCACCGCCAGTATTGGGGTGACAGTCAGCAGTGGCGCCAATGAAGGCCCGGAACACCTCCTTCGCCAGGCCGACACGGCCAGGTATCTGACCAAGGAGAGCGGGCGGAGTCGAGTCGAACTATACGTTCCGACCCTGCAGCAAGCCTCTCGTCGGCGTGTCGACCACGAAGTGGCCCTACGTGAAGCCCTCGTCAACGGCCAGATCATCGCCCACTTCCAACCGCAGGTCGATCTGAAGACAGGGCGCATCGTCGGAGCCGAAGCCTTGGCGCGTTGGAATCACCCTCAGCTTGGCATGCTGATTGCCGCTGAGTTCATGCCCCTGGCGGAAGAGTCTGACCTGGTGCTCGAAATCGACGCCGTCGTCCGTCGCAGTGCCATCGAAGCCCGGGTGTCGCTCACTGACATGGGATGCAGCCCGGATTTTCGCATCTGGTGCAATGTGTCAGCGCGCCAACTCACGACGACAGACCCTTTCGCCGATCTCATGGATGAACTGTGCCGAGCTGGCTGTGATCCGGCCGGCATCGGCATCGAGCTGACCGAATCTGCAGTGTTGACCGACGTCACCGCAGCCACTCTTCACCTTGAGGGTGTTCGTCGTTCGGACATCCGAGTTGCCCTGGATGATTTCGGAACTGGCCACTCTTCACTCGCGCTCCTCAAGTCGATCCCAGTTGACGAATTGAAAGTGGACAAGAGCTTCGTTTCTGGCATAGGCACCGACAGCTGCGATACCGCGATCATCCGTGCAACGACCGCTCTCGGAAGGGACCTCGGACTGCGTGTCGTGGCCGAAGGCGTTGAGACTCTGGCGCAGGCCGGACTGCTTGGGAACCTCCAATGCCACCGCGCCCAGGGGTACCTCTGGTCGGACGCCGTGTCTCTAGGAAAGCTCCATACGCTCGTGAAGAGGACATACCCTGTTCGAAGTGCACCTGATCAGATTCGCCTTAGTGTTTGAACCAAGTCGACGGGCCCTGCCGCAATTGCCGAGAGTCCCACCTGAATCTTGAACCTGGGCTTTCGCGAAACCGCCATCCAATGCCGGGACTCGAACATCGCCGGGTCGCTGTTCCACCGGCCCGTCCCGTAGGCCGATGGGTCGTCTCATGCCGGCGTTGACACTGAAGGCCCGGTCAGCTCCCGTTTCGGCGGCTTCGCCACCGTCAGCAACCGCTAGCACTGGACGCANNCGTGCACCAGGCGACACGAAAGGCTCGGGAGCATCTCGGTCAGGCGCAAGACGCGTTCATTGCCAGGCAGCTTTCGCCGGTGCGGCCACGAGTTCGTCGGCGAACTGGACGGAACCGGGCTCCCATGAGGCCCGCACCCCGCCCAAGTCCGAAGTGCTGGGAATCGNNCCTTCACAGCGGAGACGGGAAGTTCGGACCTCGTCCATCAAGGCTGACAACGATCGCACGGAGTCTCAGCCATGGTGGCTGGGGACCCGAACTGGCACCTACCTTCGCCGCCCACGCTTCAGAAGTTCCGCGCCGCGACCGGGAAGGCGTCGGTCACGACGTACACCCGTAGCCCCGCCGGAAGCACCGTGCCGGCGGGGATCTGGAGGGTAGTGCGCTCGAGGTCCCCCTTCGGCCCGGCGGAAGAGGTCGTCGAGGCCCGGTAGTCGAGCGGCACGACTGCACCGGTGACGGCGCTGGTCAGCACGAGGGAGACGACGTGGGAGCCCGCTGGGTAGTGCGCTCCGGCCGACAGTACGAAGCTCGCTGTCACCGACCCTGCAGCACTCGGGGAGGAGCGCTGCAGCTCAAGGGAGCCGACGGACAACCCGGGCGGGGCGGTGGTGGCACCGCCGGCCGGGTCGTAGCCCGAGGCGAGGAACGTGCCGCTGACCGGGAGGTCGCCGGAGCGATTGCAAAGGGTGGTCGCCTTTTCGAGCAGCGGGCCGTAGAACGGGACGTCGTTGCAGTGGACGACGGCGAAGACACTGGCGCCCGGCTGAGCCACGAGGTCGCGTCCGAGCTGCATCCGGAACGTCAGCTGGCGTAGCGGGACCGGGCCGAAGCTGAAGGGGAGGGTCACGTCGGCAGCCGACACTGACAGCAGGTCGCCGTGGTAGGTACCCTCGAGCGGGAAGGCGAAAGGCGTGGCCGGGTCGGCTCCCAGCAGGCCGTCCGAGCGGCGCGTGGCACCGACGACGAACAGGAGTACCGTGCCATCGCCCTTCGCATCGGGAGGCGACGCCTGCAGCGTGGACGCAATCCAGTCGTAGCTGTCGAAGCCGATCTGGTTGACGCTCGGGAGGAATGACGGCAGCGGAAACGCGAGGCGCGTGACGTGGAGGGCGGTCACCTGGCGGGCGCCGACGACGAGCGGCAACTTGTTCGAGGCCCCCGGCGGTGTCACGAGCGTCAACTGGGTTCGCACGGTACCGGACGATCCGTCTCCAAGCGGGGGCGCCGCGACCTCGTAGTTCCCGGCGATCGTCACCTGGTACCGGGTTCCGGGCTGGAGGAAGTGCTCCGGCACCGCGAACAGGTAGTGCCCGTCGCCCGACAGCGACGTCGTCAGCGGCACGGGTGGGGTGATCGTCACGGTGGGCGGGCTGGCGGCGTCGAAGGCGGCGTCGATCGAGACCCCGTTTCGGCGGGCGACGAGCCGGAACGGAAGCACTGACACGGGCGAGACCCCCGTTGTGGCCGACGTGACGGTCGAGCCCCCGGGGGTGACGAGGTAGGCCGCAGTGACCGTCGGGGCGAAGGTCCCGCCGGGCCCCGTCACACAGCGGCTATCGGTTCGGTGGAGGCAGTAGTCGTACGGCACATACCACATCGAGCCGTCCTCGCTCCCGATGTAGATGCCGGTCGTCCCGAGTGCCGGAGAGCTGTTGAGGTCGTTTCGGTCGCTGAGCGACGGCTCGTTGGAGGTGGTGTCGAAGGACCAGCGGCGCTGCCCCGTCGCGGCATCGAGGGCATACAGCCGCCCGTCGCCCGATCCGACGTAGACGATGTGTCCCGCCGAGTCACCGGTCGGCGCCAGGCCGATGACGGGTGAGGAGCGGACGACATCCCCCGTGTCGTACCGCCAGTTGAGGTGCCCGGAAGGGCTCAACGAGTAGACGGAGCCGTCGGTAGAAGCCACGATCACTGCGGTGGTGCGCCCACTGGCATCGCTCACGAGCGCGGGGGAGCTGTAGATGGCGTCCGCCGTCTGGAAGGTCCACTCGACGGCGCCGGTCTGTTGGTTGATCGCGTAGACCTTGCCGTCGAAAGAGGCACCGTACAGCGTTCCGTCGCTCCCGAGGGCCGGCGACGCGACGACGAAGTTTCCCGTGGGAACGGACCACTTGAGCTTCCCGCTGGCGTCGAGGGCGAAGATCGAGGCGTTGAGCGACCCCCAGTACGAGGTGCCGTCGGGGGAAACGGCGGCGGCGGTCCACACGGAGTTGCCGGCGCGGTACTCGAAGCGCAGCATCCCGTTCGGATGGAAAGCGAAGGCGTCGCCGCCCGTGTTGCCGGCGAGCAGGGTGCCGTCGTGGGCCAGCTCCACATTGCCCTCCCACCACGACACCTGCTGCCCGGCCGAGTGGGACCCCGGGGCCTGGTAACGCCAGAGGACGCGGTCGGAGGCTTGGCCCACCGTCCCGGTCCGCAACTGGTACAGGGTACCGTCGGCGGAGCCGAAGGTGACCGTCGTTGCCCCGGTGGTGCTACGGCCGAGTACGGCGGCGGAGTCGATGATGTTGCCCGTCTTGAATCTCCAGACGAGCTGTCCCGATGGCGAGACGGCATAGAAGTACGTATCCGCGGAGCCGAAGTAGACCGTGCCGTCCCCGCCGATCACCGCCGTGAGGAAGATGCCCTTGCCGGTCGGGAACGACCACGGCGTGTCGCCGTGGTAGTAGGCGACGATCGGACTGGCGCCGGTATTCCGTTCGTCGCGGCGCATCTCCGGCCACGGTGAGGTCGGTTCGACGGGGATCGTGTACCGGTAGCTCGTCACTGGGGCCGGTGTCGTCGTCGGTGTGCTCGAGCTCGAAGTGCAGGCCGCGAGCAACGCTGCGGCGAGCGCGGCAGCGAGCGCGGCTGCGCCGGGTCGCCGTCGGGCTCCGCTCATCTCCTGGCTCGCGCCGTGCCCACGAGTCAGATCGTCGCGCTCAGCGGCCAGTGCCGGTAGGGTCGAAGGTCCCGCCTAGACCTGGCGAGA
>PLHF01000074.1 GCA_003138855.1 Acidimicrobiaceae bacterium
CCAGCCCCGACGACGCGGCCGCGGCGGCAAGGGCGCAGGGTGGCGTGCCCGACGAGCGCCTGGTCGGTGATGTCGCCGGCGCGGCCGCCCACCTGCGTTCGCTGGACTCCTCCAATGGGAGAATCGCCACGATCGGGTACTGCTCCGGCGGCCGGCAGTCGTTCCTGGCCGCGTGCAGCCTCGAGTTGGATGCCGCCGTCGACTGCTATGGGGCCTTCGTCGTCGCCAGCCCTCCGGAGGGTATGCCGCTCCGCGTGGGCCCGATCGTCGACCTGGCCCCGAACCTGTCGTGCCCGCTGCTCGGACTGTTCGGTGCCGAGGACCAGCACCCGGCACCGGCTGAGGTCGAGGAGCTCGGGCGGGCCCTCACCACTGCGGGCAAGGAGTTCGAGTTCCACACCTTCGACGGTGCAGGCCATGCCTTCTTCGCCCCCGACCGACCCAGCTACCGCCCCGAGGCGGCAACCGAGGGCTGGCATCGGATCTGGGAGTTCTTCGGCCGCCACCTCGCCACCCACTGACAGGGGAGATCGCCATGTGTACCTACCAGACCATCACGCTGACCGTGCAGGGCAGCGGCAAGGGCCCCCAGGGTTGGTTCCCGGTCACCGACGCCACGGTCTACTTCGACCATCCCGCCCACGCCCAGGCCGAGCACACCTTGAACGTCGATCTGCTCAATCCGGCCCGTGGGGCGGGCGCACGGGTGGCGGTCGAACTCGATCCGGTGTCCGCTCGTGCGTTGGCCGAGGCGATCCTCCACACCCTCGAGACCGTCCCCAGCGGGCTCCTGGAGACGGCGGACCCGGCCGCGGTGACCCGACGCACGGGCCGGCTGCGCTGACGGTGCGCATCGCCGGCGAGAAACAGCCGTGCATGCGCACCCCTCGAGCGGGGAGGCCTACTGCAGGGGTGGCAGGTCGCCAGGCGGCGGCGGCGCCGACGGTGCCGACGGAATCTGACCGGGGGGACGCGGTGCCGACGGCATCTGACCGGGGGGACGCGGTGCCTGTCCGGGCTGCTGGGGTGGGTAGCCCGGCAGGGGAGGAGGTGGAGCCTGACCGGGCGGTGGGTAGTAGGGGTTCTGCTGTGGGTAGCCCGGCTGCTGCTGTGGGTAGCCGCCCGCCGGTGGGGGCTGGCCGGGGTAGCCGCCCGAGCCGTAACCGCCCGCCGGTGGGTACTGGCCCGGGTAGCCGCCCGCGCCGGCCAGTGCGGCCGGGCCCCGGTACTGGCTCTTGCCGAGCCACAGGACGTACCAGAAGATGACGTTGAGGAGGACCAGCCCGACCGTGAACCCGCCACCGTGGCCGAAGCTCTTCGAGACGTCGTGCAGGACGATGATGTAGATGACGAGGAAGGCGATGGACCCGAGAAACGGGACGATCGGCAACAGCAGGGACCAGGCCCACCACACCGGCCGGCCCACCATCTTCAAGATGATGATGAAGTTGTAGATGGGGACGAAGGCCGCCCAGCCGGGCTGCCCGGCCTTCTTGAACGTTCCGTACACCCCGAGGGCGAACACGACGTAGGCGATGATCCAGATGATCAGGAACAAGCCGAACGAGGCCCCCCCGTTCGCTGTGGCCGCCAACAGATGTCCCACGGTTCCTCCCAGGACTCACCGCACGCGAGTGTGCTTGCATACTTGCTACCACTTCTGAGCTGGGAACTGGTTGATGCGTGCCCGGTGGCAGCCGGCAAGGTGGTCGGCCGACGAAGAGAGTCACAGGCGGTGAGTAGGGTCCCTCACCATGATGCACCTGTACTCGGCAGGGCGGCCCGAACCGCTCGCTGCCCGCCTTGCCAAGGTCATGGCCGACGAGCGGTTGGACCCGATGACACCGGAGTGGCTGGCGGTGCCCTCGGACGGGATGCGGCGGTGGCTCACGCTCGAGCTGGCCCGCCACCTGGGCAACTCGGGCCCGGACCGGGCGGACGGCATCGCCGCCAACATCGAGAGGGCCTACCCCGGAACGCTGCGGAGTCTCGTCCTGAATGCCGGGCGCTCCGACGCCAAAGGCGACCCCTGGAGCATCGAGCGCCTGGTGTGGTCGGTGCTGGCGGTCGCCGAACAGCGGCGCGGTGATCCAGAGCTCTCGGCCTTCCTGGCGCTGCCCGACGGCGCGTCCCGCTTCGCCAAGGCGCGACGAGTGGCCGACCTGTTCGATCGGTACCACCTTCACCGACCCGGCATGATCCGGGCCTGGGCTGCCGGCCGGATCGTCGACGGGACGAGAGGTGCTATTGCTGATCACGAGACATGGCAGCCGTATCTGTGGACGTTGGTGCGGGCGGAGGTGGGGGAGCCGAGCCCCCCGGAACGATTCGCTGAACTCGTCGAGCGAGTGCGGAGCGGCGACCTGGTCCTCGATCTCCCCGATCGGCTCATCCTGTTCGGATTCACCTTGCTGCCTGGTGGCGGCTTCCTCGAATTGGCACAGGCAGTTGCCGAACACCGGGACGTGCACCTCTTCCTGCTCGAGCCGTGCCTTCTCGACACCGTCGCACTCGGTCCTGCCATCTCGCACTTCCCGCCCGGTGCTCGGCGGCTCCGAGCCGACGACCGCACGGCAGAGCTGATCCGCCAACCACTCCTCCGTTCGTGGGGGCGCCTCCATCGGGAGACGGCCGTGCTGCTGGCCGATGCCCGGGCCGACGGCCTACCGGCAGCGGTCCGAGAGCCCGAGCCTGACGGCCTGCCGTCCGACGGCACCCTGCTCGGTCGCCTCCAGCACAGCATCCGGACCAATGCCCAGCCCGCTCGCCTGCCGCTCGACGAGCGGGACCGCTCGGTGCAGTTCCACGCCTGTTTCGGACCGACCCGACAGGTGGAGGTGGTGCGTGACGCGATCCTGCACCTCCTCGCCGAACCCGGGTCCGAACTGACCGAGGACGACATCCTGGTGCTCTGCCTCGCGCTCGACCGATTCGCGCCCCTCATCGAGGCTGTCTTCGGCCGGTCGGCCGATCCGGTCTCCCAGCGTGGTGACCACCCGGGCGCCACCGGCGACGTCGACGGTGCACCACCGCTCCGGTACCGGATCGCCGACCAGTCGATTCGGACCGCCAATCCCGTGCTGGGCGCCACGACGTCGCTGCTGGAGTTGGTCCATGGCCGATTCGAGTTTGCCGCGGTACTCGATTTCCTCTCGCTGGCCCCGGTCCGGGAGCGTTTCGGATTCACCGACGAGGACCTGGCCACCATCACCGAGTGGGTGAGCGCCACCAATGTCCGGTGGGGCCTCGACGCCGGGTACCGGGAGCGGTTCGGTGTCTCGGGCTCCATCGCCTCCAACACGTGGCGTGCCGCCCTCGACCGACTCATGGTGGGGACCGCTGTCTTCGACGGGGACCTCACTCTCTCGGTGGGCAACGTCGTTCCCTACGGGGTGGAGGGCAACGACGTGGAGACCCTCGGCCGCTTGGCCGAGGTCCTGTGGCACCTGGCGGACCTGGCCTCGGAGACCACCGACTCCCGGCCGATCGCCGCCTGGGTGGATCGGTTACGCGACGCCTGTGCCGCACTGTTCGGCACCAGCGGTGACACGGCCTGGCAACTGGAGGGCCTCCAGCGGATCCTGGGCGAGGTGGTGGACGAGGCGTCGACCGAGGGCGTGGCCTCCGTCGTCCCTCTCGACTTCATCGATGTCAGGCGGCTCTTCGACGAGCGTCTGGACGCCGAGGTAGGTCGTCCCGACTTCTTCCGAGGCGGCATCACCGTGACCTCGCTCACTCCGCTCCGCTGGGTCCCCTTCCGAGTGGTCTGCCTGCTGGGGATGGATCAGTCGGCCTTCGGCTCGACGACCGTCGCGGGCGACGACCTGGCCGCGCTCAACCCGGAACTGGGTGATCCCGATCCCCGGTCCGAGGTGCGTGAGTCCCTGCTCGAGGCGGTGCTCGCCGCTGAGGACCACCTCGTCGTCGTCCGTGACGGCCACGATGTGCGCACCAACCAGCCCATCGCCCGGGCCGTGGTGACGGCGGAGTTCTTCGATGCCGTGGCGGACCTGGTGGAGCCCGGTGACGACGAGGAACTCGAGCGTCGGCTCGAGATCCCCCACCCCCGTCACGCCTTCGACCAACGATGCTTCGTCGAGGGGAATCTGGTGGACGGCCTGGTCTGGGGGTTCGACCAGGGAGCCCTGAACGGAGCCAGGGAACGACGGGGCCGAACGAGCGCGACCGTGCCGTTCCTGGGCGCCCCACTCGAAGGGACCGAGGTCACCACCATCGAGCTGTCCGACCTCCACGCATTCTTCAAGGACCCCGTCGAGGCCTTTCTCACCGGCCGCCTCCAGGCCAAGCTCCCGAGGCCCGAGGAGCTTCAGTCCGCGACCATCCCCCTCGATCTCGACGGCCTCGAGAAGTGGGGCATCGGCGATCGGCTCCTGCGCTCCCGCATGGAGGGGACGGAGTTCGAGGACTGGGCAGTGGTCGAGCGGGAGCTGGGGACCCTGCCGCCCGGAGAGCTCGGATCCCAGCTCCTGGCCGAGGTCCGTGTGGCGGTCGACCAGTTGGTCGACGAGGCCGACCGGCTCGGTGTGCTCCGGCAACCGGTCGACCATCGGCCGGTGGATCTCGAGCTGGAGTCCGGGATCCGCATCAGCGGGTCGATCCCCCTGCGCCTGGCCCCGGCGTCACGCGGCCCCGCCCGGATCACCTACTCGAGATCGAAGGCCTTCCAGTGGGTGGCGGCTTGGCTCGACCTGATGGCTCTCACTGCATCCGACCCCGATCTGCCATGGCGGTCGGTGTCGGTCGCCCTCGGCGAGAAGGGCCAACCACCGGTCGTGAAGAACCTGGTGCCCTCGCCCGGGCCGACAGGCGCCGCCGCATGTGCCCGGGCAGCCCTGAGCGTGGCGGTGGACTGTTTCCGGAGGGGTATGCGCGAGCCGCTCCCGCTCTTCCCGAATTACTCGCGCGAGGTGTTCCGGGGCCGACACACCAGAGTCACCTGGTCGAGCCCGTTCGATCGGAGCGATGGTGACATGCCGGCGACGGCCCTGGCCTTCGACGGTGCGGACTTCGACGAGATCATGTCGCTCCCCGTCCGACCCGACGACCCTGTCGTCCCCGTCGACCCGGACGACCCGCGGGGCCGACGGGACCGGGTGTCCGTGTACGCCGCCTACCTGTGGGGAGCGGTCGACGACTCCTGCCGGAACACGGAGGATCCCGAGGGCCTGGGTGTCTCCGGGGCCGAAAGGGCAACCGGGTGACCGCGCCCGGCGATGACCTCTTCGACCTCCTCGGTCCGTTGCCGCAGGGCCGGCTGGCCATCGAGGCGAGCGCCGGCACGGGCAAGACCTTTGCCCTGGCCGGCCTGGCCACCCGCTTCATCGCCGAAGGCGGGGTGGCGCCTTCGGAACTGCTCATCGTGACCTTCACCAGAGCCGCCACCAACGAGCTGAGGTCCCGCGTCAGGGAGCAGCTGACGAAGGCGGCCGCGTATCTCGGCAACGAGCTCCCCGAGTCCCAGGAAGACGACCTGCTCGTCCATCTGGCATCGAGGGACCAGGAGCTCCGGCTCGGCCGGCTGCGCCAGGCGATCACCGAGTTCGACGCTGCCGCCATCACCACCATCCATGGATTCGCCACCCAAGTGCGAGGCTCCTTCGGAACATCCGCCTCGACGGACCTCGATGCCCGATTGGACACCGGTGCCGAAGACCTAGTCAAGGCCTCGAGCGCCGACGCCCTCGCTTCCGCCGCCGCCGCGGGACTGCCGGCGGACCACCTGCCCAAACTCAAGGACCTGACCCGGTTCACCGCGCTCAGACTGGGTCGGCCGCGGATGGTGCTGGCCCCGGTACCGGGTCAGGACGGGGCCGGACCGGCGGTCGGGGTCCTGAGGGAGCTGGTGGAGGAAGCCAAGGACCTGGTGGATCGGCGTCGTCGCCACGAGGGAACACTCAGCTTCGATGACCTCTTGAGCCAGCTGCACCGAGAGCTGGAGGGTCCGGGTTCGGATGCAGTGGTCGACGCGCTGCAGCGCCGTTTCAAGGTGGCGCTGATCGATGAGTTCCAGGACACCGACGACCTCCAGTGGAAGATCTTCCAGCGCATCTTCGGGGGACGGGGCAACGAAGCATCCATGGTCCTGGTGGGCGACCCCAAGCAGGCGATCTACAGCTTCCGGGGCGCCGACGTGCAGGCTTACCTGCTCGCCGTCGGCCCAGGGTCCGGCACCGAGCGCCAGTGTCTGGCCACCAACTGGAGGTCGGACGGCGCCCTCCTCGGTGCCCTGGACACCCTGTTCACGGGAGCCTCGTTCGGCGACGACAACATCCCCTTCGTCACGGTGGAGCCGGTGGAAGGCAACCGTGAGCGCCGGCTGACCGACGCAGGGGGCAACTCGTTGCCGACCCTCTCGCTGCGACTGGCGTTCGGGAATGGCATCCAGCAGAGCGCGCGTCGGGGGGCAGTCGACGAGGTGCTCGTCGAATCGGCCGTCCGGGCCATCACCGCGGACCTGGTGGCCCGGGTGCGCGACCTGCTCGACACGGCGCGCCTGCCGGTCGAGGACGGTGGATCTCAGACGAAGAGGGTACGTCCATCGGATATCGCCGTCCTCGTCAGCACTGCAGCCCAGGGGAACGAGGTGCAACGGGCCCTGCTCCGCCAGGGGGTGCCGGCGGTGATCAGCGGTGGGGACAGTGTGTTGCAGTCCCCGGCCGCCCAGCAGATGCGATTCCTCCTCTACGCCATGGACCGCCCGACGGACCTGCGACGGGCTCGGACGTTTGCCCTGTCGTGGTTCGTCGGCTGGAGTGCGGAAGAGTTGGCGCATGCCTCGGAAAAGGAGTTGGACAGCCGACAGGAGCAACTCCGGGCCTGGTCCGACATGCTGGCAGACCATTCGGTGGCGGAGGTGCTCGC
Organism: Acidimicrobiaceae bacterium; assembly: GCA_003138855.1. Taxonomy (GTDB): domain Bacteria; phylum Actinomycetota; class Acidimicrobiia; order Acidimicrobiales; family RAAP-2; genus Bog-756. The sequence goes on from PLHF01000074.1 coordinate 6,883, forward strand.
CAGGGTTTGGACGGAGACCGGGGTGGTGGCCCGGGTGCTGGGCCACGACGACGGTGACCGCAATCTGACCGATCTCGATCATCTCGCCGAACTGTGCAGCGGGTCGACACCCACGGGCATGTCCAGCACGGCCGGGCTGCTGGCGTTGTTGGATGCCAAGCCGGAGCAAGAGGCGGACGCCGAGCTTGAAGGAGACGTTGCGGCGCGTCGGATCGAGTCCGAAGACGCTGCCGTTCAGATCATGACCGTCTGGAAGGCGAAGGGCCTGGAGTTCCCGATCGTCTGCCTGCCGATGCTGTGGCGCAAACCCAAGAGCCGCGAGGTGATCTACACGGATCCGGAGTCCGGCCGGAAGACCCTCGACCTCGCCGATGGCAAGGGCTGGCCGGACAACAGGACCGCCGAGCGACGCAGGGACCTGGCGGCGGAGGAAGCCACCGGAGAGCAGCTGCGCCTGTTGTATGTGGCCATGACCCGAGCCCGCCATCGGACCATCGTGTGGTGGGCCAACGCACAGCACAGCTCGAAGACGGCTCTGGCCCGCGTGCTCTTCGCCCGGACCGACGGCCTGATCGACGTGGCGCAGTTCGCCGGGGCCCAGGCCCAGGTCCTGTCGAATCAGGCCAGGGTGGCCGCGTTGGAACCACTGCCGGTGCTGGAGAAGGGGAACATCACCGTCGACGTGATCGACGGCGTCCGGGCTGGGACGGGCCGCTGGGTCGACGCCTCGTCCGAGGCCGGACACCCTGCACTCACCCGGGCCACCCTCGACCGCCCGCTCGATCGGCTGACGCGGCGGTGGTCCTTCACGGCCATCACCCACCAGGCCTCCTACTCCGGCTTCGATCCGTACGACGCGACGGTGTCTGACGGGGGCGCCGGCGACGAGGGTGGAGCCGACACCGCGGACGAGGACCGTGAGCCATCGGCGACCGGCCTCCCGGGTGGGGGAGTGGGCCTGGGGGACGCTCGGGTTGCAGGATCGACGCCGCCCGCCGCCGCCCCGACCGCCCCGACCGGGCCGATGGACCTGCTGCCCGCCGGGACTGCGTTCGGCACGCTGGTGCACTCGGTCCTCGAGAAGATCGACTTCTCCGTGGCGGACGTCGACGCGGCGCTGGCCGCGGCGATCGATGCCGAGCTGGCCTGGTGCCAACTGGACCTCACACCGACGTCGCCACCAACGGCTGGTGGCAGTGACGGCCGACAGCTGTTGATCGAGGGTCTGGGGGCCGTGCTCGAGACGCCTCTCGGGAGGATCGGGGGTGAGCGCCGCCTGGCCGACATCGGTCCGGCTGATCGCCTCAGCGAGCTGTCCTTCGACTTCCGCCTGGGCGAGGTGGGGAACCGGGCCAAGCTGCGCGCCATCGGCCGGCTGGTGGTCGACCACCTCGACAGCTCGGATCCCCTCCGTCCCTGGGCAGCCAGGCTTGCCGACGGTGCCGTGGACCTCGAGCTGGGCGGTCACCTCACCGGGTCGATCGACCTGGTGTTGCGGCTTCGTGATGCCGACGGCGGGCAGCGGTTCGTCGTGGCCGACTACAAGACCAACCGACTGACGCCGAGGGGACAGGTCCCGAGTCCCGACGACTACGCCCCGGGCCGCATGGTCGTCGCCATGGAGGAGCACGACTACCCCCTGCAGGCCCTGCTCTACACGGTGGCTCTCCACCGCTACCTCCGTTGGCGCCTCACACCCTACGACCCGGCTTCCCACCTGGGCGGGGCCGCCTATCTGTTCGTCCGGGGCATGACCGGGGCCGACGTGGCGACCAGCGACCACCGACCTCACGGTGTCCTCGACTGGTCCATTCCCGCTTCGCTGGTGGTCGAGCTCAGCAGCCTGCTCGACGGTCGCCCGGCTCGGGGGGGCCGGCGGTGATGGCGCGGTGGTCCTCCCGACGCACGGTGGTGGTACCACCGGAGGTTCGGGTGCTGGCACCATTCGTCGACGCCGGTGTGTTCGGCGCGTTCGAGGTGCAGCTGGCGTCCACGATTGCCCGCCTCCAGCCCGGGGCCGGTGACGACGTCATCCTGGCTCTGACGGTAGCGGCCAGGGCTCCGGGCTTCGGGCACGTGTGCGTGGACCTCGACAGTGCCGTCCACCAGATCAGCCTGTCCGACGACGCGGACGAGCCGGCGGTGTCCCTGCCGTGGCCCTCTGCAGAGGGCTGGACCCGCGCCGTGGCGGCGTCACCCCTCGTCATGCAGCCGGCCCTGGGCCCGACGGTACCGGCGCGCCCGCTGGTCTGGGACGAGGGCCACCTCTATCTCCAGCGCTACTGGCACTACGAGGTGTCCGTGGCCCGAGCCCTGGCCGACCGGGCGGAGCAGTCCCGGATCTCGCACGGACAGGCCAATGCGACCGGGGACATCGACCGGGCCCTGGCAGCGGTGTTCGGTGAGGCACGCGGCGACGAGGATGACCTGCAGCGGGAGGCGGCCCGACGCTCGCTCGCTCCGGGGGTGTCGATCATCGCCGGTGGGCCGGGAACCGGCAAGACCCACACGATCGCGCGCCTGCTGGCCGCCGCCCACCTCGTGCGTGCGGAGGACGGTCGCGACCTCAAGGTGGCCCTGGTGGCCCCGACCGGCAAGGCCGCTGCTCGGATGCGCCAGGCAGTCCAACAGGAGCTCTCGGCACTGCAAGGGGCCGGTGGCCTTGCCGGCCAGGCCGTCCACGCCCTGGCACAGGCCGAGGCCTCGACCGTGCATCGGCTGTTGGGCTGGGGTGAAGGCACCCATTTCCGGCACAACCGCTCGGATCCGATCCGTCACGACATGGTGATCGTGGACGAGACCTCGATGGTCTCGCTGCCCCTGATGGCCAAGCTCCTCGATGCGGTGCGTCCCCAGGCCAGGCTGGTGCTGGTCGGCGACCCGTATCAGCTGGCCAGCGTCGAGGCCGGGACGGTGATGGGAGATGTGGTCGGACCCGCCGTGGAGAACGACCCGTGTCCCCCCGGCGTCCTGGCCGATCGGATCACCGTGCTCCGGCGCATGCGCCGGTTCAGCGAGGACTCGGCCATCGCCGCGCTGGCCGAGGCCATCCGGCGAGGCGACGCCGACGCCGCAGTGGCCCTGCTCGATGGGACCCGGCGCGGTGTCACCTGGATGCGGAACGACGACGTCCCAGGGGTGGCAGCGGTACGCGCCCTGGCCATCGCAGCCGGCATCGAAGTCGTCCGCGCCGCCCTTGAGGGCGACACCCGGGGCGCCCTCGACGCCGCCAACCGCACCAAGGTGCTGGCCGCCACCCGCCGGGGCCCCTTCGGGCTCTACGAGTGGAGCGACCGCATCGAGCACGCCGTGGCCGAGGCGGTCCCGGGACTCAACCCCTCCCGACGCTGGTATGTGGGGAAGCCGGTGATCGTGACGGGGAACGACCCGCTCAACCACGTGTTCAACGGCGATGTCGGTGTGGTCATGGACCGTGCCGGAAGCATGACGGTGGACCTTGCCGGAGGGGACGAGGCCCGGAGTCTGCCCCCGGCCCGCCTCGACCGGGCGGAGGCATGGTGGGCCATGACCATCCACAAGAGCCAGGGGTCCGAGTTCTCCCACGCCATCGTCTCGCTGCCGGAGGTGGGCTCGCCCATCCTCACCCGTGAGCTGCTGTACACGGCGGTCACCAGGGCCAGCGAGCGGGTGACCATCGTGAGCAGCGAGGACGCTCTGCGGTCGGCCATCGGTCGGCCCATCGCCCGTGCGTCGGGCCTTCGCGGTCGGCTGTGGGGGTGAGGGATCGAGACGGTCCGCCGTCCGGAGCACTTGGTCTGGCCGCCACGGGGTTCTAGCCTGGCCCGATGGACGAACTCGCATCTGGCTTGGACGTAGCCGCCGCCATCCGGGCCAAAGAGGTCAGCCCGCTCGAGGTGCTCGACGAGTGCCTGGCCAGAGTCGATGTCTGCAACACCGAGCTCAACGCGGTGATCTGGCGCAACGACGAGGAGGCCCGTGCCGAGGCACGGGCGCTCGGGGAGCGGATCGCCGGCGGCGTGGCGGACCTTCCCCCCTTTGCCGGGGTGCCCCTCCCGATCAAGGATCTGCTCCCGGTGGAGGGCCAGCCGGTGACCTACGGGTCCCGGGGCGCCCCCGAGGGCCCCAGCGCCACCAGCGGGCCGATCGCCGACGCCTTCGTCCGCGCCGGCTTCATCCTCACCGGCCGGACCAACACCCCCGAGTTCGGATCGATCACTGTGACCGAGAACGAGCGGTTCGGGGTCACCCGAAATCCGTGGAACACGGGACACACCTCCGGTGGGTCGAGCGGGGGTGCCGGCTCCGCGGTGGCCGCCGGCATGTTCCCCGTGGCCCACGCCAGCGATGGTGGCGGCTCGATCCGGATACCGGCATCGTGCTGCGGCCTGGTCGGCCTCAAGCCGAGTCGCGGTCGGGTGCCCGCCACCTTTCCGGGATGGCAGGGAATGGTCACCGAGGGGGCCCTCAGCCGGACGGTGGCCGACACCGCTGCCGTCCTCGACGTCATCAGCACCCCCGACCCGTATGCCTGGTGGAACGCCCCGGTGCCGGAGCGCCCGTTCGCCGAGGAGGTCGGTGCCGACCCCGGTCGGCTCCGGGTGGCGCTGTGCTCGGAATCCGCCCTCGGGCTGCCGGTGGCCGATGAGCCGGCTGCCGCCGTGGACCATGCCGGGCGGGTGCTCGAGTCCCTCGGCCATCAGGTCTCGCGCATCGCCGCCGATGTCTTCGACCTGTCGGGACTCGAACCGTTCCTCAACGTGGTCAATGCGGGTCTGAGCGAGTACCCCGACATCGACTGGGCCAGGGTCGAGCCGCACAACCGGGCCGGCTACGCCGCCGCCGAGGCCGTGGACAGCGCGGTCTTCACCCGGTCGCTGATCGAGCTGCACCAGTTGACGCGCACGATCGTGGCGCGGTTCGATGACGAGTTCGACCTGCTGGTGACGCCCACGATGACCGTGGAGCCGCCGAAGGTGGGCCTGCTCGAGGCTGTCCACGCCGGGGCCGGGGCGCCGGTCCTCGACATCGTGGCCATGGCCGCCTTCACCGCGGTCTACAACATCACCGGCCAGCCGGCCGTCAGCCTGCCTCTCCACGTGGCGCCTTCGGGGCTGCCGGTGGGCGTGCAGGTCGTGGCCGGCCCGTGGAGGGAGGCGCAGCTGATCCGGGTGGCGTCCCAGCTGGAGGCGGCTGCCCCCTGGTCCGGCCGCTATCCCCGCCTCGGGTGAGGCGATACCCCCGCCCGGCCTGAGGAACGTGCCCGGCCGGGCATTGATGAGTATCTTTCGTTAGCCGACAGAAACGGAGAAGCCATGACGGTCATCGATGAGACGGTTCGCCAGCACAAGTTCCTGCTCGACGAGAGCGAGATGCCGACTGCCTGGTACAACATCGTCCCCGATCTGCCCTCGCCGCCGCCTCCGGCCCTCCATCCCGGCACGCTCGAGCCCGCCGGCCCTGACGACTTCGCCCCGCTCTTCCCGATGGACCTGATCCTCCAGGAGGTCAGCACCGAGCGCTACATCGACATCCCCGGGGGGGTGCTCGACGTCTACCGGCAGTGGCGGCCGTCCCCGCTCTACCGGGCCCATCGCCTGGAGAAGGCGCTCGACACACCGGCGCGCATCTACTACAAGTACGAGGGCGTGTCGCCGGCCGGCTCGCACAAGCCCAACACCGCGGTGCCCCAGGCGTACTACAACGCCAAGGCGGGGGTGAAGCGGCTGACCACCGAGACCGGTGCCGGGCAGTGGGGGACGGCGCTGGCCTATGCCTGTGCCATCTACGGGCTCGGGTGCGAGATCTGGCAGGTCGGCGCCTCCTACGACCAGAAGCCGTATCGGCGCCTGATGATGGAGGCGTTCGGCGGGACGGTCCACCGTTCCCCGAGTGAGCTCACGGCCGCCGGTCGGGCCATCCTGGCGGCGGATCCCGACAGTCCCGGGTCACTGGGCATCGCCATCTCCGAGGCGGTGGAGGTGGCCGCGCCCGACCCGGAGACCCGCTACGCGCTGGGCAGCGTCCTCAACCACGTGCTGATGCACCAGACCATCATCGGGGAGGAGGCCCTGCTGCAGCTGGCCAAGGCCGGCGAGAAGGCACCGGACCTGCTGGTGGGGTGCACCGGCGGGGGATCGAACTTCGGTGGTCTGGCCTTCCCGTTCATCCGGGAGAAGATGGCGGGCACGATGAACCCGGTCATCCGGGCCGTCGAACCCTCGTCGTGCCCGTCGCTGACCAGGGGCGTCTACGCCTACGACTTCGGGGACACCGCCGGCACGACCCCGCTGATGAAGATGCACACCCTCGGGCATGACTTCATTCCGGACCCGATCCACGCCGGCGGCCTGCGGTACCACGGGATGGCACCGCTCATCTCCCACATCTACGAGCTCGGCATGATGGAGGCCATCGCCATCCCCCAGCTCGAATGCTTCGCCGCAGCCATGCAGTTCGTGCGCTCCGAGGGCATCCTCCCCGCGCCCGAGCCCACCCATGCCATCGCCGCTGCCATCCGGGAGGCCCTGGTCTGCAAGGAGTCCGGCGAGGAGAAGGTCATCCTCACCGCACTGTGTGGACACGGGCACTTCGACCTGGCTGCCTACGACTCCTACCTGAGCGGGCGGATGGTGGACGAGGAGATCAGTGACGCCCGGTTCGCCGCAGGGCTCTCGACGGTACCGGAGGTGGCCTGAGGAGGCCCACCTACGCGGTCAGCGTCCGCTGTCGGCAGGGGCGTGCTCGGCCAGATCGGACTGGCGTACCCAGGTCGCGTACATCTCGGCATAGCGCCCGCCCGACGCCACCAACTCGGCGTGGGTGCCGACCTCGATGACGCGGCCCTGGTCGACCACGGCAATGCGGTCCGCCCGCATGGCCGTCGACAGGCGGTGGGCGATCAGGATGGCGGTCCGGTTCTCGAGGAGGGCATCGAGGGCGGTCTCGATCTTCGTCTCGGACTGGAGGTCGAGGTTGGAGGTGGCCTCGTCCAGCACGAGCACGCGGGGATGGGCGAGGAAGGCCCGGGCCAGGGCGATCAGCTGGCGCTCGCCGGACGACAGGGTCTGGCCCCGCTCGTGGACCACGGTGTCCAGTCCGTTGGGCATGCGGTCGATCACGTCCCCGAGCCCCACCGTGCGGACCGCCTCGAAGATCTCCTCGTCGGTGGCCTCGGGTCGGGCGAAGGCGATGTTGTCCCGGATGGTGCCGGCGAACAGGAAGGGCTCCTGGGGCACCACGCCGAGCTGACGGCGCAGTGAGCGCATGGTGACGTCGCGCAGGTCGTGGCCGTCGATGAGCACCCGGCCTTCGGTGGGATCGTAGAAGCGAGTGACCAGTTTGGCCAGCGTGGACTTGCCGGCCCCGGTCGGCCCGACGAAGGCGACCGTCTCCCCGGGGGCGACCTGCAGCGCGATGTCCTCGACGACCAGCCGGTCCGGGTCGTAGCCGAAGGAGACGTGGTCGAACACGATCTCGCCCTCGATGGGGGGCAGCTCGACGGCATCGGCCGACTCGCTAACCTCCGGCTCGGTGTCGATCAGGTTACGCAGCTTGTACACGGAGGCCTGGCCCTGTTGGTAGGTGTTGTACTGCTGCACCAGCAGCTGGATGGGTTGGAAGAATCGGTTGAGGTACAAGAAGAAGGCGACCAGTGCACCGATCTTCAGGGTGTGGTGGAGCACCATCTCCCCGCCGATGGCCAGCAGCACGGCCTGGCCCACCACGCCGAGGAACTGGGTCCCGGGGCCGTAGAGGGCGTTCACGTGGGCCGTGTAATTGTTGGCGTCGCGGTAGTCACCCACCACGTTGCGGTGGTGGATCACGTTGTGCCGCTGGCGGTTGTGCGCGGTCACGATGCGCACCCCGTGGAGGCTCTCGGAAAGGTCGGCCAGGACGTTGGCGATGCCGTCCCGCACCCGGTCGTAGCCGCGTTCCGAGGCTCGTTTGAACCACAGTGAGGCCACCACCAGTGCGGGGACGATCAACACCACGGTGATGGCGGCCAGGCGCACATCGGTGGCGAACAGGATCACGGTGATGACCACCATGGTCAGGGCCTGGATGGCGAGCTGAGAGAGCCCGTCTTGCAGCAACTGCTGGAGGTTCTCGATGTCGCTGGTCATTCGGCTCATGACCACGCCGGCCTTCTCCTCGGTGAAGAACCCGAGCGAGAGGCGCTGGAGGTGGGCGAAGACCTTGACCCGCAGGTCGTTCATCACCCAGGCGGCCAGGCGGCCCGTCACCTTGACCTGCAACCGCTGGGCCACGGCGGTGACGGCGATGAAGACCAGGTAGGCGGCGGCCAGGATGGCGACGACGGCGAAGTGCTCGTGCCCCGCCGACATCCCGTCGTCGATGGCGATCCCGGTGAGCTCGGGGCCGGTCTGGGCGGCGACCGAGATGACCACGACCAGCAGGCCGGCCAGGGCCAGCATGCCCCGGTACTTGGTCAGGAGGCGCCACAGGGTGAGGCGCTTCAGCTCGAGCTCGGAGCCGTTCTGGTTGAAGACGACGTCCGGTGCGGGATGCTCGGGCTCTGAGGCAAGCAGCCCGTCCACCCCGCCCTGGAGCTCGGTGGGGATTCCGGCAAAGGGGAGGCCGGGCGCAGCCGGGCGTCCGAACCCTCCGGGCGCCCCGCCGAATCCGCCTCCCCCGCCGCCGAATCCTCCTCCGCCCCAGCTCATTGCGGACCCCATCCGTTGCCGCCCGGTCCGTGGCCGTTGCCACCCGGTCCGTGGCCGTTGCCACCCGGGGTCTCGGACTCGGGAGCCGGCGCCTCCTCCCGAGCTGCCTCCGCTTCGAACTCGGCTGCCTGGGCCAGCACCTCGGCGTAGAGGGGCGTCGACTCGAGCAGCTCGGCGTGGGTCCCGTCGGCCACCACCTTCTGCTGGTCGAGCAGCACCACCCGGTCGGCCAGCGAGATGGTCGAGAGGCGGTGGGCGACGATGAGCGTTGTCCTCCCCTGCATCTGGACCCGCAGGCTGGCGTGGATCATCTGCTCGACCTGGACGTCGATGGCGCTGGTGGCATCGTCGAGGACCAGGATGGGCGGGTTGACCAGCAGGGTGCGGGCGATGGCGAGGCGCTGCCGCTGTCCACCCGACAGGGTGTAGCCGCGCTCGCCGACCACGGTCTCGTACCCGTCGTCGAGGTGGCTGATGAACTCGTGGGCACCGGCCGCCCTGGCCGCGGCCTCGACTTCTTCGAGGGTGGCCGACGGCTTGCCGTAGGCGATGTTGTCCCGCACCGACACCGAGAACAGGAACGGCTCGTCCAGCACCACGCCGACGTTGGCCCGGAGACTGGCCAGGGTCAGGTCGCGGACGTCGTGGCCGTCGATCTCGATCGAGCCGTGCCGGACGTCGTAGAAGCGATTGAGCAGGCGGGCCACCGTCGACTTGCCGGCCCCGGTGCGGCCCACCAGCGCCACCGTCTCCCCCGGGGCGATGTGCAGGTCGAAGTCGGCCAGCACCAGCCGCTCGACATCGGCGGAGTAAGCGAAGTCGACGTGGCTGAAGCGCACTTCCCCCCTGCAGTCGACGAGGTCCACGGCGTCGGGCTTGTCGGTGACGGTCGGCCGCTCGTCGATGATCTCGTAGATCCGGTCGGCCGAGGCCGCTGCGCGTTGCCCCATCATGATCAGCATCCCGAGCATCATGAACGGGGCCTGGAGCATCAGGAGGTAGGCGTTGAAGGCGAGGATGGCGCCGATCCCCAGGGTGCCGTGGATCACCATGTAGCCACCGAACAGCAGCACGAGGGCCAGGCCCACCTGCGGAAGGTTCTGCACCAGCGGGGTGAACCTGGCGCGCAGGTCGGCGTCCTTGATGTAGCCCCACTGGAGCCTTCCGGCCGCGCCCTGGAGGGCCCGCAGCTGCTGTTCCTCGGCGGCGAACGACTTGACCACTCGGACGCCGTTGACGTTCTCGTCGACGATGGTGGCCACGTCGGCGAGGCGCGACTGGATGAGCCACGACACCGGGAACATCGACTTCCGCATCTTCACGCCGGTGAGGTAGACGAAGGGCATGGTGGCCATGGCGATGAAGGCCAAGGGGACGCTGATGGACAGCATGAAGATGAAGGCCACCACCGCGATCGAGCACTGCACGAGGATCATGGGGGCGAAGGTCATGTACATCTGGACCGAACGGATGTCCGAGTTGGCGCGGGAGATCAGCTGGCCCGACTGCACCCGGTCGTAGAACGAGAACGACATCTTGGTGAGGTGCTCGTAGATGATGTTCCGCAGGTCGTACTCGATGTCGTAGGCGGTCTCGAACAGGAAGAGGCGCGAGAAGTACCCGGCGATGGCGCCGGCCACGCCCAGGCCGACGACCCACCACACGTAGTGGCTGAGGGGCACGGTGTGCTTCTGGATGGAGTTGTCGATGGCATGGTTCAACAGGTTGGGGATCTGTACTTGGAGGACCAGGCCGAGGAAGGAGAGCACCAGGGCGGTGATGAAGATTCCCTGGTGGGAGCGCATGACCGGCAGGGCGCGCCGCAGCCACGAGAGCGACCGGTCGGGGTCGATGGTGGCCCTGGGTGCCTCGTTCCGCGCCACCTCGCCGATGGGGACGAACTCGGTCCCCACCTCGGGGGCACCGGTGTCGCGTGGCCGGAGGGTGGGGGCTCTCAACGGGGCCTCCGGGCCAGCCGGTAGGCGTAGAAGGCCCTGCGCCACATCATCAGCCCGTCGAAGGCCCGGTCCGTCTCGGCAACACTGCCCAGGCTCCCGGCGATGTCGCCCAGGCGCGCGGCCACGGCGGCGTCTGCGGCATCGAGCACGCGGCGCCCGTCCTCGGTGAGCACATGGTCCACCCGCCTCCGGTCGGCTACCACGGTCCGGCGTTCGACCAGGCGCCGGGCGACCAGCCCGTCGACTACGGCGGTGATGGTCGGCGGGCGCACCGCCAGCCGTTCGGCCAGGTCGGAAGAGATGGCAGAGCTCTCGTCGAGGAGGCCGAGGATCCGGTACTGGGGGAGGGAGAGGTCGGCGACGGCGAGCCCGAGCTCGACCTGCTTGGCCAGCCATGCCGCGGTCCGGCCCAGGGTGCGGCGTTCGTCCACGGCGATGGTCTCGGGAATCACATAGTTAGACTATCGAAGGAACTCGTCCGGCCGAGCGCCCGCGTGGTGGACTGCCGGAGCGGGGGAAGGCTCCGTCCACCGTGGCGCGTGGCGCCGCCCGGTGCACGGCTCTCCGGGTTCCAGCGGCCATGTCAGCACGCCTCGACAGGTCGTGGACCGTGCTCGTCAGCCGCCAGACCAGCGAGGCCGATCGGTGCGTTCACATCTTCTGGCGTCCCGAAGGCAGCTTCGGCATCGAAGAGCTCCGTAGAGACCCCGAGGACATGGGGGCCTGGACCCCGATCACCTACTTCTCCGGTCACGAGTTCTCGACGGAGGCCGAGGTCACGGCGGCGGCCAGACAGGCTGTGCCGTGGCCCGGTTCGCTTCTCGACCGCTGACCTTCGGCACGCTCGGGCGCCGTCACGCTCATTGGCGTGATGAGACACAGGCCTCGTGCTGGAAGCCGGTGGTGACTATTCGACCGAGCAGAACCGAGACCGCCGGTGATCGCAACAGCAAGCACCCGATGGATCGGGCCGGTGACACGCGATCCCTCAGGAGTTTGCCGACAGAGGCGTCGAGGGCTCCCCGGGCCGGTTCCTGCCGTAGGCGTCGTGGCTCGACACCCACTCATCGGCTGCGATGGCCGAACCGAGGGACAACTCCCCGCACAGCACGGTGGCCGCAACGATCTCGGCGAAGGCACGCGCACCATCTGGTCCGTAGCAGCCCAGTTCCTCGAGGCATTCGCGCTGGGTCGGCAACCCGGTGCCCCCACCGTAGGTGGCGACCACCAGGGACGGGATGGTGATGGAGACGTAATAGCTCCCATCATCGCGTAGCTCGGTGAAGTTGAAGCCGGCCGACGACTCGGCCACGTTGGCGACATCCTGGCCGCAGGCGATAAACATGGCGGCGATCCCGTTCGCGTACTGGGCACCGTTGTTGACCGCGCCGGCGAGCAGGCTGCCGATGTTCGTGAGCTGGCAGAGCCGGTAGAGGGTCTCGGCGCTCGTATGCAACACCTCTTCGATCAGCTGAGCCGGCAGCGTTACCTCGGCGACCACCCTCTTGCCGCGGGTATGGAGGCTGTTCAAGGCCGAGTGCTTCTTGTCGGTGTCCAGGTTCGCGGCAAGGACGAAGTCCTCGAGCCNNCGAATCGGGTCGTCTCCTCCGCCTTGGCTTTGATGGCGGCGAAGCTCTCATCGACCCAGTGGCCGAAGTCGCGTGCGGCCCGGGCGTCGCGGAACACGAAGACGGGTGCCCGCTGCATGGCGTCGTCGATGACCGTCGTCGTGATTCCACCCGCTTCGCGGGTGATCCGCATGCCTCGGCTGTAGCTGGCGACCAGAGTGCCCTCGGTGGTTGCCAGCGGCACGAAGTACTCCCCGCTCGCGTGCTCGCCGTGAACGAGCAGCGGGCCGGCGAACCCCAGGGGCACTTGGGCCACGCCGCTGAAGCCCTCCATGTTCCCGGATACAACGCCGGGATCGAACGTGAAGGCGGCGACGTGATCGAGGCGTGCGCCCGTCTCCGCGCTCACCACCTGGCGCCGCGCCGCCGCGGCCTCACGGGTGTAGTCATCGTCGTTGTCGCGCGGGAGGCGGTGCATGGTCGATCCTCTTCGTCAGATTCTCAAAGGCGTACCCTTCAGGAACCAACGTACCTCTACTCTCCGCTAG
>PLHF01000033.1 GCA_003138855.1 Acidimicrobiaceae bacterium
AGATCATCGACCGGGTGGACGTGAAGAAGATCATCGACCGGGTCGACATCGATGCGCTGATCGAGCAGACCGAGCTCGGCACGATCATCGCCCGGTCGACCAGCGGCGTGGCCTCCGAGGTGCTCGACGTCGTCCGGGCTCAGGGGGTCGGGCTCGACGATTTCATCGCGCGCTGGGTGAATCGCGTCCTCCGACGCTCGAGCACGGACTCGCCGGTGGGCCCTCCGGCCCTCGTGGGCCGACCTCCGCCAGTCGCAGAGCTGACCACGGGGGGCCGGTGATGACGTCGGTCGTACCCGACGAGCCGGTGCAGGGTCGCCAGGGCCACTACGCCGGCGCCGTCACCCGGCTGGTGGCCTTCGGTGCCGACGTCGGAGCCTCCTGGGGCCTGTTCACCGTGGGCGCGGCGGCGCTCACCTTCTCCATCGAACTGGTGACCGGGGCGAAGTTCTCCCTCACCGACCATCAGTTGGCGTCGCTGGTCGCCCTGGCCATGTGGGAGTTCCTCTACTTCGCCTACCAGTGGTCCCTGGGGGGCAAGACGATCGGGATGGCGGTCCTCGGCATCCGGGTGGTGCGAACCGACGGCATGCCGATCGGCCCGCGTCAGGCGGTGGTGCGGACGCTGACCCTTCCCCTCAGCTTCCTCCTGCTCGGGCTGGGCTTCATCGGCATCCTGCTGAATCGCGACCGGCACGCCTTCCACGACCGACTGGCCGGGACGGTGGTCGTCTACTCCTGGGATGCCCGTGCCGCCCGCTTGCGTTGGCTGGCCAGACGGGACACCGGGGCTGCTGCCTGAGGTCGGGCGCTGTGCCAGGGTGGCCGGGTGTGCAACCGATCGCAGGCCGCCGGTGTTGTTAGAGGTATGCCGACCGAAGTCCGGAGCACTGCCGGTCCCCTCCTCCCCCCGAAAGCGATCGGCCCGGCGCCGATCGCCGACATCGATGCAGTGTTCATGAGCATGTTCGACGGGCAGCGCGACCGCCTCTACTCCTCGGCGCTGCGGCTCACCGGCCGGCAGGCCGACGCGGAGGATCTCACGGCGGAGACCTTCCTCCGTGCCTACCGGTCCCTGTGCTCGTTCGACTACGAACGGCTCGACACGTTGCAACCCCGGGCGTGGTTGAGCGCCATCCTGGTGAACGAGTGGCGGAATCAACGGCGCACGGCCTCGCGGCGGCCGGCCACCGTCTCCTCGGCGGCCGTCGGTGCCCCCGAGCCCGCAGACCCCGACGCCGGCGTGGAGGAGCGTGCCGAGGGGAGCGACGACCGACGGGAACTGGCCGGCATGCTCCTCGAACTCCCGGAGCGCCAGAGGGTGGCCGTGGTGCTCCGTTACGTCGTCGACCTCCCCATCGCCCAGATCGCCGAGGTCATGGGGTGCCCCAGTGGCACCGTGAAGTCCCACATCAGCAGGGGACTCGATCGGCTGCGGCCGATCGGCGGGCCGGCTGTGGGAAGAGGTCCAGCAGCAGAGGGAGGCCCCCGATGACCGATGACGACGACCGCCCGGTGGCCGGCGCACTTTCCCGGATGGTGGAACGTGCCCCGGCCCACCTGATGGACCGCATCGCCGCCCAGTGGGCGTACGTGGAGGGCCCGGTGGAGGACGTCTATGTCGCATTCACCCCGGATGGCATCTCCAGCGTGGTCCCGGCATCGACCGTGAGCGGTGCCGAAGTGTTCGCCGCCGAGTTCAGCCGGCGCTTCGGCAGGCCGTTGTTCCGTGCCGCCCGACCGCCGGCAGGAGTCGAACAGGCCCTCCGCAGCGGACGCGCCACGGGGCTCCGATTCGACCTGCACGACCTGACCCCCTTCGAGCAGGCGGTGCTCGCCGCGACGCTGCAGATTCCCCCGGGCGAGCTGCGCCCCTATGCCTGGGTGGCCGGCCAGATCGACCGGCCCCGCGCGGTGCGGGCCGTGGGTACCGCCCTCGGCAACAACCCGATCCCGGTGCTGATCCCTTGTCACCGGGTCATCCGCTCCGACGGCAACGTGGGCCAGTACGGATTCGGGCAGGAGATGAAGCGCCGGCTCCTCGACGGCGAGGGAGTCGACGTCGATCTGGTAGAGGCCATGGTGCGGGGCGGGGCCCACTTTGTGGGCGACGCCTCCACCCGGGTCGTCTGCATGCCCACCTGCCATCGGATCCGGGCCACCGCCGACGGGGACCGCCAGGCCTTCGCCTCGCTCGACGAGGCCCGCCGGAGCGGGTTCCGGCCCTGCGCGGACTGCCGGCCGGTGGGTAGGTAGTCGGTGGCCCGCCTGATCCCGAGGGATCCCGAGGTGGTCGCCCCGGGGGCCGTGCATCTCCCGGGGTGGCTCGACATCGAGGGCCAGCGCCGGATGGTGGCGGCATGTCGAGCGTGGGCCGAGGCTGCGGGGGGCTTCCGCGCCCCCCGCATGCCGAACGGGAGCGTCATGTCGGTGCAGATGACCTGCCTCGGATGGCACTGGTTCCCGTACCGGTACTCGCGGACCTTGGATGACTGCGACGGCGGAGCGGTCGCCCCCTTCCCCGGCTGGCTCGGTGAACTGGGTGCGAAAGCGGTCCATGACGCCCGCGACATCGATCCCCGCGTCACCGCCACCGGTCCCGGTGACGCCATCGGTCCGGGCGCCTATGTGCCGGACGTCGCGCTCGTGAACTGGTACGGTCCCGGTGCCCGGATGGGCATGCACGCCGACCGGGACGAGCGCAGTCCGGCGCCTGTGGTGTCGGTCAGCGTCGGGGACTCCTGTGTATTCCGCTTCGGCAACCTGGGTGGCCGGGGCCGGCCGTGGACCGATGTCCACCTCGAGTCGGGCGACCTGTTCGTGTTCGGCGGACCGTCACGGCTGGCCTACCACGGCGTGCCGACCGTGCTGCCGGGCACGGCGGAGGTCGCCATCGGCATGGACGGCGGGCGCATCAACGTGACGATCCGTGAGACCGGGTTGGGCGGCCCCTGCGGGTGACGAGGGGCCGGCACGGGGCGCGCGCGCCGGCCCTACCGGCTGTCGGGGGTCGGTTGCCCGGTCGGGGCGTCCCTTCCACCTCCGGGTGTGACGGCCCTGGTGGTGAAGCGCTCCGGGTCTGCCTCGAATCGTCCCCGGCAGTGGTCCGAACAGAAGTAGAGCCGTGCGCCGTGGTGGACAACCGATGCGGGGGCGTTGGCCGTCTCCACCTGCATCCCGCACACCGGGTCGAGCGCATAGCCGCCGCCGCCGCCCAACCGCTCCCGATTGCGATACGCCCAGTACATGGCGGCGAAGAGCACCAGGAAGACGATGTTGAGGTAGGTGGTGTAGTTCCACGAGAAGTGGGCCGGGGCGACCTCGGCGGGGCGGTTTGCCGGGATGAGGCCGGCCACCTTGAAGATCCCCTCGGTGATCAGCCCGGCTGCCGACATCACCCCCCAGAAGATCGCAAGCATCCGGAGCATCAACCGGGTCCCGTAGTAGCGGCGGTAGATCAGGAGCAAGGGGAAGGTGATCAGGTCGGCGAAGATGAACGAGACCACGCCGCCGAAGGAGATCCCGCCCTTCCACAGTGCCGCGGCCAGTGGCACGTTCCCGATCGAGCAGACGAAGCTGATGATGGCAATGAACGGGCCCACGATCGCGTTCTCCAGGCTCGTCCAGAACCCGTGGCCGTGGAGGAACACGGCATTCCATACGGAGCCGGGCACGACGACCGCCAGGAACCCGGCAACGGTGTAGCCGACGAGCAGCTCCTTCCGGAGCATGGTCAGGTCGGCCATGGTGTAGGTGGCGGCGTCGGACCACCCTCCTGCTGATCGCAGGCGCTTGGCCCAGGGCTCGTGCTGGAGGCCGGTGTTCTCCGGCGGCCCGTGCCGGTGGCCGTGGCCGGTATCGGCCGTGAGGCGCTCCCTGGCCCTGACCACCAGCCGCCCCTTCAGCCAGAGGCCACCGGCCAGGGTGAGGAGGACGATCATGATGAACCCGCCGACGAACTCGCTGACGGCGAACTGCCATCCCATCAACACGATGAGCACGATGCCGAGCTCGAGGACCAAGTTGGTGGAGGCGAACATGAACACGGTCACCGCCACGAAGTCCGCACCTTTGACGAAGAGTGACTTGGACATGGCGGTGGCGGCGTAGGAGCACGAAGAGGAGACCATGCCGTACCCCGAGGCCCTCGCCACCGCGGCGGGCCGATGGTTGCCCAACCTGGCCTCGATCGACTCGCGGCTCACGAATGCCTGGACGGCGCCGGAAAGCCCGAACCCCAGGATCAACGGCCACAGGGTCTCCCAGAACATGAAGAACCCCTCGCGCAGGCTTCGGCCGATGGCCTCCAGCCATCCGTTGCCGGCCACCGAGACCACGAGCACCGTCACCCCGATCGCCGGTCCCCACCCGTATGGGTGTTCCTCACGACCGCACCAACCTGGCGATGGCGGCAGAGGCCTCGGCGACCTTGGCTGCCGCGTCGTCCCCGCCGAGCGAGATGGCATCGGTGACGCAGTGGGCCATGTGGGCCTCCAGCAGCGCCAGGCCGACCGATTGGAGCGCCCTGGTGGCCGCCGAGACCTGCGCCAGGACGTCGATGCAGTAGCGGTCCTCGTCGACCATCCGCTCGAGCCCGCGTACCTGCCCCTCGATCCGACGGAGGCGCCTCAGCACCGCAGCCTTGTCGCCGCTGTACCCAGGTTGCACGGACCCGTTTGGCATGGTCACCTCCGCGGCCGAGTATACCCCTAGGGGGTAACCGAGCGAACCGGCATGCGATGGCCACGCACAGCTGCCGACGCCGGCCGGCAGCGCGCAAGTCGTGGGTGACCCCCTCGGCGACCGGCCCGGGTGATGCCAGCGCCCTGCCTGTCGGCTGGCTTCGGCGTCGATGGTGAGGCGTGAGGCGCGAGGCGCGGAACCTGGCGGGTCCGTCGGGCGGGCTCTCGTCGGTAGTCGGCATCGTCGCCGTCGCACTGTTGAGCCGGACCAACGGGGCGCGCACCACCAATCTGATCGTGCTCGCCGACGCCCGGATCACCGAGAGGAGTTGTGCCGCCTGCTCGGTCCTCTGCCACTTCGGTGTCGGGCCGCTCCTGCTCGGAGCGGGACGTTCGATCTCACCGCCCTGATGCCGGCGACCATTTGTGCCCCCGGCAG
>PLHF01000147.1 GCA_003138855.1 Acidimicrobiaceae bacterium
GGACGGCCGTGATCGGAGTAGCCATGCTGATACCTCCGAAGATCTGGTGAGAACGCCCCAGATCTCCCCAGGAGCGTGGCGGTTCAAGAGGAGACGGAGCGGGCTCAGTAGCCCCTCGAGTCAGAATCCACTTCTCTCGGTGAAGATCGTCCAGGCCGCATCTACTGCGGCATTGGGATCGGCCTCGTTGTCACCTGCACGTCGAAGGTCGTCGGCAGCCAGTGACGCAGCCTCCGGATTCGGTTCCGGCTGTTCCAAATATGGAGTGTTCGGAGGTGGGTCCTTGGAAGTGACCCCGTCATCCCGAACGGGCGCCGTCGGCTCATGCTTCTCGGAATCAAGTGGTGCCCCCGTTGACCATGGAGTCGTCAGTGGTTCTTGGACTTGGGACTGGAAACCCGGGCAACGGCACCGATCGCCGGTGCCACGGTCAGCCACAACCCGATGGTCACCACCATCGACGACACGTACCCAAACGGGAGAATACCGACGTCCTTGTAGACGATCCCTGCGAAGATCATCAGCACCCACGCACTCACGAAGAACATCGGCCCAGCCGCCACCACTTTGACGAAGTCGCTCAATGGACACACCTCCTCTCCGTCATCGTAGGGACGCCAGACCACCGCTCAGTAGGGCCAAACGTCATGAACACGGCCAAGTGCAGCTCATCGAGTGGAGGCAAGCGCCCCAGGGCAATCGGGGCAAGTCTTCAACTTCAGAAGGCGGTTCCCGAATGTCGGGTCGGCGTGGCACCTCGGAACCTCGCGGACGCGTCGAACGGCCCCAGCCTCTACCGCGAGCCACGCACATGGTCGTAGAAGTCGCCAAGCGTCTTGGCATAGCCGGAGGGGTTCTGTAACCAGTGGACGTGACCGGAATTCTCGAGCGTCACCTGATGGGCCATGGGGAACCGGTTTCTGACGACATCGGTGCCGTCTCCGAAGATGTCGAAGGCACCGTAGAGGACGAGCACCGGCCCCTGGTAGCTCGACGTGCCCTCGAGCACTTGCGGGCGCTCCTTGGAGAGGGCCCTGTCCGTCTTCATCATCGCGACGGGGGAACTGCCGGCGAGCCACTTCGGATCGGGATCGGGTGCGGATTCGGGGTCCAAGAAGTAGTTGTGCCAGGTCTCAGTCATCACGTGACGCATCGACCACGCGCCGATCGAACCAGGGACGACCAGGCCGGAGCCGTAGGCGTAGAAGCGGACCATGCCCGCGAATCCCGCCCGGGCATGTTCCACACGGAAGGACTCCCGCTTGGTTCGCCTCCAGTCGCTGCCCACACCGAGCGACGAGCTGGAGAGGGCCAGGCTCGTGACCCGCTGAGGGTAGGCCGGGGTGTATGCCTGAGCGAGGAGCCCACCCCAGGAGTGCCCGAGCAGGTGCCATGAATCGACGCCCATGAGCGTCCGGATGCATTCGACATCTTCGAGGTAGGCAGCCAACTCGTAGCGCCCGTCGAGGCACGTCGACTCGCCGACTCCGCGCTGGTCGAAACTGATGCACCGGAACTCGGGAAGCATCGGAGCAGTTGACGATTGCATGTAGTCCGGCACGCCCGGGCCTCCGTGCACCAAAAGGAGCGGTTCGCCATCGCCACGGTTCTGCTGGACCGAAAGGACCGCACCGGGCGATTCCACCGAGAAGTGACCCATGAGACCATTGTCGGAGAGGCGCCTTCATCACGACAAGAGCCATCTGACCCTTCCTTTCACGGACATGGGTCCCAGTTCGACGGATTGCGGCACCTCTGTCGGACAGGTGCCCCACTGTGCCGGGAGTCCGACGGCTCCAGGTGGGACCGAACGCGGGGTCAGTGGGGCGTTCGGCGGCCTTCGGGGCGAGCACCGGGTCCGCCGAGGACTACGGCTTCCCCACCGTGACGTTGCCGACTTGATCGACGGCGACACAGAAGGAAGCAGTGGGGCACGAAACGGAGGTGAGCCGTCGGCCGGCATCGATATCGGTCCGGGTCCAGGAGCCGTTGTACCACTGGTCCACCCCTCCGGAGTCATCGACGGCCGTACAGGAGGAAGTGGTCGGGCAGGAAACACCGGTTGGGGAGATGCCGACTGTGGCGCCCGAAGCCTCACCAGGCTCCATTCGAGACGGAGCGGACCAGGATTGGCCGTTCCACCGGAGAGCCTCGCCCGACTGATCGACCGTCGTGCAGAAGGCGGCCGTCGGGCAGGAGACCCCGGCGAATGAGGAGGCGGCGCCGTACGGAGTGGGCTGGGTCCATTGCTGACCGTTCCACTGCGAGATCCCACCGGATACGGAGATGCAGAACGTGGAGGAGACGCAGGCGATTGACGATACGGAACCCCAGTCTCCGCTGGTTCCCTGCCATGACTGACCGTTGAACGCGAAGGCGTTTCCTTCGGCGTCCACTGTTGCGCAGTAGCCGGAGGGCGCACACCCCACTGCCTCGAGGCCAACGGCTCCACGAAGTGTGGTGGGGGTGGACCAGTCCTGACCGTTCCAGCTGACCACCTGGTTCCCGGCGGTGGCTACCGCCATGCAGATGATCGGGTTGGCGCAGGAGACCGAGACGGCACCCGAGCCGATCGGCTGGCCGGCGGTTGGGTCGGGGCCCGTCCAGCTGGTGCCGTCGAAGTGGTACGCCCTACCGATGTCGTCGAGGGCAATGCAGGAAGTGGGGCCACCACAGGACACCGCCGCCAATCCGGTGCCCTGAGCGAGGACGTGGGGGCTGGCGAAGTGCAACGGCCCAGATCCGTCGACAGTCGACGAGGGGGGGGACTTGGCAGTGGATGTTGTCGGCGGGGCGGTCGATTTCGTGGCTGAGCCCGCCCCACAACCGGCCAGAGTCAGCGCGACGCCTATCAGTAGTGGGATCCAGGATGCCGGGCGCACTTCACATCACCTTGCTGGCCGGATGTTCGGACGTTGTGTACGACGCCACTGTAAGCGTCATCCAAAACGGGGTTCGTTCAACGGAACGGACACACTGGCGAACGCTTGTGGCCGGCGCCTTCGGTTTTGTGAAGTCCGGTGGACCTGCAACACGTAGATGTCCCCGATCTCTGATCGCCGGTGCCGCCCAGCAGACAGTGCTGCCTACAGGGCCAGCTCGGCGATGGTCTGGAGAGTGTTGGTGTCACCGGCCACCAGCAAGGTGGTGGCGATGGACTCGCGCCAGCCCTCGAGATCGTCGCGGATCTTCTCCTTCGGGCCGATCAGTGCGGTGTCCTCGATGAGCGCCGTGGGGACCGCCGCCGCGGCCTCGTCCTTGCGACCGTCGAGGTAGAGCTCCTGGATCTTGGTGGCCTCGGCCTCGTACCCCATGCGGGCGAACACGTCGAAGTGGAAGTTCATCGACTTGGCTCCCATGCCCCCGATGTAGAGGGCGAGGTAGGGGCGGAAGCTGTCGGCCGCTTTCTCGACGTCGTCGTCGATCAGGGTCGGGGCGAAGGCGATGACCTCGAAATCGTCGGCCGTATGTCGCGCGCCCGGACGGGCGAACCCTTCGGCCAGTGCCGGCTCGAAGGCTTTGACCGCGTTGGGCGAGAAGAAGATGGGGAACCAGCCGTCGGCGATCTCTGCGGCCAGCGCAACGTTCTTCGGTCCCTCGGCCCCCAAGATGATCGGGATCTCCTTGCGCAGGGGATGCACGATGGGCTTCAACGGCTTGCCCAGTCCGGTCCCACCCGGGTAGGGGAGCGGGTAGTGGGGGCCGTCATTGGTGACCGGCGTCTCGCGTGCGATGACCTTGCGCACGATGTCAAGGTACTCCCGGGTGCGTGCAAGCGGCTTCTCGAAGGACTGCCCGTACCAGCCCTCCACCACCTGGGGTCCGGACACGCCGAGCCCGAGGACGAAGCGCCCGCCGGACAGGTGGTCCATGGTGATCGCAGCCATGCCCATGGCCGTAGGGGTGCGTGCCGACAGCTGGCACAGCGCCGTGCCCAGGCGGACCCGCTCCGTACGCGAGCCCCACCAGGCCAGGGGGGTGAGGGCGTCGGATCCGTAGGCCTCCGCCGTCCAGATCGAGTCGAAGCCGAGCCGTTCGGCTTCCGCCACCAGCTCCGGGGCGTTGGCCGGCGGGCCCGAACCCCAGTAGCCCAGCTGCATTCCGACCTTCATGTCCTTCATGGGTTCCCTCCCTGGTGCGTGATCTCCCGACCCTAGCGTCGGGCAGTTTCCCGGCCCAACTACCGGCTCGGCCACGGGCCCGACTACCGGCTCGGCCACTGGCCAGTCAGCCGAATGCCTCGATGATGTGCTCGGCGAACCCCTCGCACGCCGCCAGCCGCGCCACGTGGATCGACTCGGGCGTATCGCCCTCCTTGGCCCGCACCGCCATCCAGGGAGCGCACAGGAGGTCGGTGACCCCCGCGTCCTCGAGTCGGTGGTACAGATCGAGGTCGGGCATGGCCCGGACGGCGATGTAGATGGAGAAGGGATCGTTCTCCCTGCCCTCCCGCTTGAGGGCGTCCTTGATCCGGTCCACCTGGGCGAAGGCCTCGTCGGGAGGTGCAGCCCCGGTATTGATCCACCCGTCGCACAAGGTGGAAGCCCGCTTCAGCGCCGGCTCCGAGTCCCCTCCGCAGAGAATCGGCACCGGCTGGGTCGGCGCCGGGTTCATCTGGCACGGAGGCACGTCGTAGTGGGTGCCGTGGTACTCGACCCAGCCGCCTTGCCAGAGGGCCCGGAGTGCCGGGATCATGTCGTTCAGCCGCTTCCCCCGGGTACGGAAGTCCTGGCCGGTCTGCTCGAACTCCTCCTCGCACCAGCCCACACCCACACCCAGCCTGACCCGGTTGTGGGAGAGGACGGCCGTGGTCCCCACCGACTTGGCCACCGTGATCAGGTCCCGCACCGGAGCGATGTAGATCCCGGTGGTGAAGGTGAGGTTGGTGGTGACCCCGGACAGCGCGGAGATCACGCACATCGGGTCGGGCCACGCGGTCTCCTTCTCCCAGAACGGCGCTCCGTCCGGCGCCTTGGAGTAGGTGTAGCGCGACGCCAGGTCGCGGGGGTTGAACAGGTGGTCCGACAGGTAGACGCCCGAGTACCCCATGTCGTCGCACGCAGCCGAAAGCCTGAGGATCTCGTCGGCAGGCAGGAAGGTGACCGCTTGATGGAAGCGCATGGAGGGCGCCCGCTTTCTGAAGTGGTGGTGCCTGCTACCGGACGACCGGAGCCGACGGGGCGAAGGCCACGGGGATGTGCTTCACCCCGTTGATGAAGTTGGAGCGGAGTCGCTGCACCTCACCGTCCAGCCGTATGTCGGGTATGCGGTCGAGCAGGCGGTCGAACATCACCCGGATCTCCATCCGGGCCAGGTTCGCCCCGAGGCAGAAGTGCGGCCCCCCGCCCCCGAAGGCCATGTGGTTGTTGGGCATGCGCCCGATGTCGAAGGCGTCGGGGTCGGTGAAGACCGACTCGTCGCGGTTGGCCGAGATGTGCCAGAAGACGACCTTGTCGCCCTCTGCGACCTTCTGGTCGCCGATGACCACGTCGGCAGCCGCCTGCCGGCGGAAGTGCATGACCGGCGATACGTAGCGCAGCATCTCCTCGATGGCCGATGGCAGGAGCGACCGGTCGGCGCGGAGCCGCTCCCACTGGTCGGGATTGGCGAAGAACGCGACCATCGCGCCGGAGATCAGGTTACGGGTGGTCTCGTTGCCGGCCACCGCCAACAGGAGGAAGAAGAGGTCGAGCTCCAGCTGGGACAGTTGGTCACCGTCGATCTCCGCCTGGGTGAGCACGCTGAACAGGTCCTCGTGGGGATCGATCCGCTTCTTGGCGCACAGCTCGTCGGCATAGGCGAACAGCTCCATGGAGGCCTGGGTGCTCGACTCGGGCGAGATCTGGTATTCGGGGTCGTCGGAGCCGACCATCCGGTTCGACCAGTCGAAGACCAGGTGTCGATCCTCTTGGGAGACGCCCATCAGCTCGGCGATGACCTGCAGCGGCAGTTCGGCCGCGATCTGCTCGACGAAGTCGGCGGAACCCTGCTCGCATACGCTGTCCAGGATCGAATCGGTGGAGGCGATCACCTTTGCCTCGAGGTCCCTGATCATCCGCGGGGTGAACCCCTTGTTCACCAGGCGCCGGTAGCGGGTGTGCATGGGCGGGTCCATGTTGAGCATCATCATGCGCTGCTGGCCGAGTATGTCGTCGTCGAAGTCGTGGAAGAGGGTGGCCGCGCGATAGGACGAGAAGTGCTCGTGGTCGCGATTGACGGCCACGCAGTCGTCAAAGCGGGTGACCGACCAGAATCCCTCGGCGTAGCCCTCGGGGTCCGGGTGCCACTGCACCGGTGCTTCGCGACGTAGGAAGGCAAACCAGTCGTGCGGCACCGAGGCCACGAAGTTGCCCGGATCGCACAGGTTGATGTCGTCGAGTTCCATGATTTCCCCCAGCTCGAAACGGTTCGACATCGCCGGACGGCCACAGCGGCCACTCCTCGGCGGCAATGACGTTTCTAGAACGTGTATCAGTTATCATAGGGCAGCCGCACCGGGCCTCCAACGGGATTGGACTCGGTGGCGTTCCGAAAGAAGGCTTGGCCGTGTCGGGGCAGGGGGGTCCACCAGGGCGATGGCAGCCCACCGACCCCGGTGCCCGGTCGCTCGCCCGGTCGTCGTGCCGGTGCCGGCCGCCGCGGCCGGACGGGGACCAGAAGGCTAAAGAGTGGAGGGATCACACGTCATGCACCTCGAGGAGACTCCCGAGCAACTGGCACTCCGGGCCGAGTTGAGGGGCTACTTCGCCCAGCTGCTGGGCGAGGACGTCCGCCGGTTGCTCGACACCGAGAGCGAGGGTGGCGAGACGTTCCGCCGGATCGTCCGCCAGATGGGCGCGGACGGATGGCTCGGCATCGGTTGGCCGAAGGAGTACGGCGGCCAGGGGCGACCGGCCACCGATCAGTTCATCTTCTTCAACGAGGTCCAGCGGGCGCGGGCGCCGTTCCCCTTCGTGACTCTCAACACCGTGGGACCCATGCTGATCAAGTACGGGACCGACGAGCAGAAGAAGTTCTTCCTCTCGGGTATCCTCGCCGGCGAGATCAACTGCGCGATCGGCTACACGGAACCGGAGGCCGGCACCGATCTGGCGTCGTTGCGCACGCGGGCCGTGCTGGACGGCGACGAGTGGATCATCAACGGGAACAAGATCTTCACCAGCGGCGCAGACCAGGCCGACTACATCTGGCTGGCGGCGCGCACCGACCCCGACGCCCCCAAGCACAAAGGGATCTCGATCCTCATGGTGCCGACGTCGTCGCCCGGGTTCTCGTGTACCCCGATCGTGACCGTGGGCGGCGTGGCCACCACGGCCTCGTACTACGACGGCGTACGCGTGCCCCGCTCCTCCGTCGTGGGCGAGGTCAATGAGGGCTGGCGCCTCATCACCGGCCAGCTCAATCATGAGCGGGTGGGGCTGGCCGCGGTCAGCGCCCTCGCCTACCGGCTGTGGGACGAGGTCGCCGAGTGGGTGGTCGACCAAGAGCTGTGCGACGTTGGGTGGATTCAGGAGGACCTAGCCCGCACCTACGCCCTGCTCGAAGCCCAGAAGCTGCTCAACTGGCGCATGACGGCGGCAGTGGCCGACGGAACACTGGGACCGGCCGACTCGTCGGCCGTCAAGGTGTTCGGGACCGAGTCGACCGTCGAGATCTACCGCAGGCTGTTGGGCGTCGTCGGTGCCGCCGGGTACCTGAGCCCAGGCTCTCCCGGGGCAGTTCTCCACGGTGAGCTCGAGCGCGCCGGACGCCAGGCCCAGATCAACACGTTCGGTGGAGGCGTCAACGAGATCCAGCGGGAGATCCTGGCCATGGCCGGACTGGGCATGAAGCGGTCGTCCCGGTGAGCGAGCCGGACCCCGCTGCGGATGCCTCCGCCTCGACGGAAGGAGGGCCGTCCCTCGACGGGCGGCTCCAGTCGTTCGTCGGCCTCTCCACCGGCCCGACGCATCGGGCCCCCGACCCGGTCAACCTGCCCATGATCCGGCACTGGATCGAGGCCATGGGCGACCGGAACCCGGTCTACGTCGACGAAGAGGCCGCCCGCGCCGCCGGGTTCGCGGGGATCATCGCCCCTCCCACCATGCTGCAGGCGTGGATCATGCGCGGCCTACGGACCAGCCAAGAGGCCGACGAGGCCCGTGCCCGAGGGGTCGAGACGCCGGGGTCGCCCAACGACCAGCTGATGGCGGTGCTCGACGAGGCCGGGTTCACCTCGGTCGTGGCGACCAACTGCGACCAGCACTACGAGCGACCGCTGGTGCCCGGTGACCGGCTCGAGGCGACCTCCACCATCGACGCGGTCTCAGGAGAGAAGAAGACAGGGCTGGGCGTGGGCCACTTCATCACCACCCGGCTCGAGTTCACCGATCAGGACGACCAGGTGGTGGCCACCATGCTGTTCCGGATCCTCAAGTTCAGACCCCGCCCGCCGGCCGGGTCCAGAGAAGCGG
Source organism: Acidimicrobiaceae bacterium (assembly GCA_003138855.1). Classification (GTDB taxonomy): domain Bacteria; phylum Actinomycetota; class Acidimicrobiia; order Acidimicrobiales; family RAAP-2; genus Bog-756. The sequence continues at coordinate 8,454 of PLHF01000147.1, forward strand.
CGGCGGCTCCGGGCACCCAGTCGACTCTTCAGGCCCCACCGGCCGAGCGCCCGAAGCGTCCCCGGCCGGCCCTCACCCAGGACAACAGCTTCTTCTTCGAGGGGGCCAGGCAGCACAAGCTCCTCATCCAGAGGTGCGCCGAGTGCGGCACCCTGCGACACCCCCCCCGGCCATCGTGCGCCAACTGCCGCTCGTTCGACTGGGACACCGTGACGGCGTCCGGCCGGGGCACGATCTACAGCTACGTGGTCAACCACTACCCGCAGGTGCCGGCGTTCGACTACCCGTTGGTGGTGGCGCTGGTCGAGCTCGAGGAGGGCACCCGGTTGGTGGCGAATGTCTCCGGCATCACTCCCGACACCGTGGCCATCGGGACGGCCGTGCAGGTGGGGTTCGAGGCGTTCGACGACGTGCTGACGCTGCCGGTGTTCCGACCAGTGGTGGCGTCGGCCGCAAGTGGTGACGCGAGTGGCGAGACGAGGAAGAGCTGATGGATTTCATCTTCGATGAAGAGCAGACGGCCGTGCAGGAGGCCGTTGACGGCATCTTCGCCGGCATGGTGACCCCGGACCGGGTCCACCAGGTGGAGGCCACCGATGAGCGATTCGACCGCGAGTTGTGGGCCGAGCTGGCACGGGCCGACCTGCTCGGTCTGCCCGTCCCCGAGGCGCACGGGGGCGGTGGCCTCGGGATGGTCGAGGTCGCACTGATGCTCGAGGCGCACGGCCGGTCGGTCGCTCCGTTGCCGCTGTGGGCCACCCTGGTGCTGGGCGCCATGCCCATCGCCGAGTTCGGCTCCGTGGCGCTCGCCGGCTCGGTGCTGCCCGGCGTGGCCGCAGGCGAGGTCGTTCTCAGTGCGGCGCTGGCCGATGTGGCCGGCGACATCGCCGTCGGGGGTCGCGGCGACCCGTCGGTCACCGCCACCGACGACACTGACGGCGGCGGGATGGTGCTGTCGGGCAGTGCGTTCGCGGTTCCCTTCGCCCACGTGGCCGATCGGGTGCTCGTCCCCGCCGTCGTGGGGAGAGGCGGAGCAGGCGGGGCAGGCATCATCGTTGCCGCCATCGACCCCCGCGCCCCGGGCGTCACGGTCGAGCGAGCGGTGACCACCAATCGTGAGGTCCATCCCCACCTCCATCTCGACGGAGTCGTCGTCGGGCCCGATGACCTGCTGGCCGGAGGCGACCCGGGCCAGGGGCGCCGGATCCTGGCGTGGATGCTGAACCGGGCCTGGACCGGGTTGTGTGCTCTCCAGTTGGGAGTCGTGGAGGCGGCAGTGACCCAGACCGCTGCGTACCTCAACACCCGAGAGCAGTTCGGCCGCCCCCTGTCGACCTTCCAGGGAACGATGCTCCGGACCGCAGACGCGGCGATCGACACCGAGTCGATAAGAGTGACCCTGTGGCAGGCGGCATGGCGGCTCGATAACGGGCTTGATGCCGATCGGGCGGTCACCGTCGCCTCGTGGTTCGCATCGGAGGCCGGCCAGCGTGCGGTCTTCGCCACCCAGCACCTGCACGGAGGCATGGGCGCCGACATCGGGTATCCGATCCACCGCTACTTCCTGTGGGGGAAGCAGATCGAGCTGCTGCTCGGATCGCCGAGCGCGCAGCTGGCCAGGCTGGGGCGCCAGGTGGTCGACGGGCTACGCTCAGGCGGGACGCCGTCCATCGGGACGCCGTCCATCGGGGCACCGGCGACCCAGGCAGCGCGGGCATGAGTGCCGAGACGGCGAGCGCCTCCGCACCCCGACCCACCACACTGCTCTTCGGCGAGGTCGCCGTCGGCGATGTACTGCCCGAGCTGGTCGTTCCCCTCACCCGCACGCTGATCGTCTCCACGGCGATCGCGTCCCGTGACTACCAGGACGTGCATCACGACGCCAAGCTGGCAGTGGAACGCGGCTCCAAGGACATCTTCATGAACATCCTGTCGACCAACGGCATCGTGGGCCGGTACGTGACCGACTGGACCGGGCCCGGTGCCGTTCTGACCGACGTGAACATCCGGCTCGGTGCGCCCAACTATCCCGACGATGCCATGACGCTGACCGGAACGGTGACGGGCAAGGATGATGCACCGGCCGCGGACGACACGGGTGGGGTCGAGGTGACGCTGCGGGGAGTCAACAGCCTGGGAGACCACGTGACCGGAACCGTGCGTCTCCGCCTGCCGGACCGAGCCGCCGGCCATGCCGCCCGTCGAGGATCGGGCCGATGAGCGACGCCCGGCATTCGTTCACCGGCAACACCGCCATCGTCGGCATCGGGGCGACCGAGTTCTCCAAGGAGTCCGGACGCAGCGAGTTGCGCCTCGCCGTGGAAGCCGTCGACCTGGCCCTTCGTGACGCCGGGATCGAGCCAGGGGAGGTCGACGGCATGGTGACCTTCAGCTCCGACACCAACCCTGAGATCGAGATCGCACGGAGCCTCGGGATGGGGGAGCTGACCTTCTTCAGCCGCATCCACTACGGGGGTGGGGCCGGATGCGCAACGATCCAGCAGGCGGCGATGGCGGTCCAGTCCGGCGTGGCCGACGTGGTGGTCTGCTACCGGGCGTTCAACGAGCGGTCGGGCAACAGGTTCGGGGCCGGGGTGCAGAACCGGCCGCCGGCCCCCAACGCGGAGACGGCCAACTTCGCCTGGTACGCACCGTTCGGGTTGCTGACCCCGGCGCAGTGGGTGGCCATGGCCGCGCAGCGCTACCTCCACGTCACGGGTGCGACCTCCGAGGACCTTGGCCGGGTGGCGGTGGCCGATCGCAAGCACGCGGCCACCAATCCCAAGGCGTGGTTCTACGAGAAGCCGATCACCCTCGAGGAGCACCAGGCGTCGCGGTGGATCGTCGAACCCCTGCACCTCCTCGACTGCTGCCAGGAGACCGACGGCGGCCAGGCCCTGGTGGTCACCTCGCTGGAACGGGCCCGGGACCTCCCCGGCACCCCGGTGGTGATCGAGGCGGCCGCCCAGGGTGCCGGCCCCGGACAGGAGATGATGACCTCCTACTACTACGACGATCTCTGCGGACTCGGCGAGATGGCATCGGTCGCCCGCCAGTTGTGGCAGACGTCGGGCCTGTCGCCGGCCGACATCCAGACCGCGGTCCTCTACGACCACTTCACGCCCTATGTCCTGTACCAGCTCGAGGAGTTGGGCTTCTGTGGCAAGGGCGAGGCCAAGGACTTCGTGAAGGACGGCAACATCGAACTGGGTGGGGGACTCCCCATCAACACCCACGGGGGGCAGCTGGGCGAGGCCTACCTCCACGGGATGAACGGTATTGCCGAGGGCGTTCGCCAGGTGCGGGGCAGCTCCGTCAACCAGGTACCCGATGTGCACCACGCGCTGGTCACCGCCGGGACCGGCGTGCCGACCAGCGGCCTCATCCTCGGAGTGGACCGCTGACCGCCGAGGAGACCACCGATTCCGGCGGCAGCCGACCTCCGGCCGCCGGCCACCGGCAGGCCGCCCGTGACATCGTGGCCACGATGACCGCCGAGGAGAAGCTCTGGTGCCTGGACGGCGACGCCCCGTTGTGGGCCGGACTCACGTACCTGGGCGAGGCGGGTTACCACAAGAGCCCCTTCCGGGCGGCCCGGGTGGACCGTCTGGGGCGGCCCGGATTCGCGTTCTCGGACGGCCCGAGGGGCGTGGTCGTCGACCAGGCGACCTGCTTCCCGGTCAGCATGGCCCGGGGGGCCACCTGGGACGTCGACCTCGAAGAGCGCATCGGTGAGGCCATCGGCCGGGAGCTCCGGGCCGTCGGCGCCGACCTCTTCGGTGGGGTGTGCGTCAACGTTCTCCGGCATCCGGCGTGGGGGAGGGCCCAGGAGACCTACGGCGAGGATCCCCACCATGTGGGCGAGATGGGGAGCGCCCTGGCCCGGGGAGTGCAGCGCCACGCCATGGCCTGCGTCAAGCACCTCGCCTGTAACTCGATGGAGAACGCCCGCTTCGAGGTCGACATCACGGTGGACGAGGTGGCGCTCCACGAGGTCTACCTGCCCCACTTCAGGCGGATCGTCGACGAGGGCATCGCCGTGGTCATGAGTGCCTACAACAGTGTCAACGGCGAGTGGTGCGGCGAGAGCCGGGCGCTCCTGACCGACGTGCTGCGCAGCGAGTGGGGATTCGACGGCTTCGTGATCAGCGACTGGATCTTCGGCATCCGCGACGCGGCCAGATCGCTGCATGCCGGCCTGGACGTCGAGATGCCCTACCGGATGATCAGGGCCCAGCACCTCGAACGTGCCCTCCAGGACGGTGATGTGTCGTGGGCCGAGGTCGACCTGGCGGTGGAGCGGGTGGTCGGCACGCGGATTCGATTCGACCCGATCCTGGGTAGGCCGGCCCCGGGAAGGGAGGTGCTGGCCTGTGCGGACCACCGGGCACTGGCGCGCGAGGCCGCGGCCAAGTCCGTCGTCCTTCTCCGGAACGAACCAGTCGGTGGTGCCCCCCTCCTGCCGCTGCAGCCGTCTCCGGGGTCGTCATTGGCGCTGCTGGGGTTGTTGGCGACCGAGGTCAACCTGGGCGACGGCGGCTCCAGCGACGTGTGGGCACCCGACGTGGTGACCGTGGCGGACGGGCTGCGTGCAGCCTTGCCCGAGGTCAGGGTGGACGTCGCCGACGGGTCCGACCTCGACGAAGCCGTGTCGATGGCCTCCACCGCGGGGGTGGCGGTCGTGGTGGTGGGGTACACGCGTCTCGACGAAGGGGAGTTCATCGGTGACCCCGGCACCACCGACCTCATCGGCCTGTTCCCGGGCGAGGACGATCCGGCACTGGTCGAGCGCTTCACGGAGGAGATCGCCGCGGGGCGATCGATCGAGCCCCCGGCGCACGTGGGGCCACGGGCCGAGGGCGGAGGCTTCGCGGTGGGCGGTGATCGCCGGTCACTGCATCTGCACGACGTCGACGTCGCCCTGATCCGGGCCGCCGCTGCGGCCAACCCGCGCACGGTGGTGGCGCTGGTTGCCGGCAGCGCCGTGGTGATCTCCGAATGGGACGACGCCGTCCCGGCCGTGGTGCAGTCGTGGTATTCGGGGATGGAAGGTGGCCACGGTCTGGCCGACGTACTGTTGGGCAGGGTCGACGCCACCGGGAGGCTTCCCTTCTCGGTTCCGAGGAACGAGGCCGATCTCCCGGGGTTCGCCCCCGAGGCGGACGCCTTTGTGTACGACGCCTGGCACGGGTACTGGCACCTTGCCCGCCACGGGGTCGCACCGGCATACCCGTTCGGGTTCGGCCTGAGCTACACCAGCTTCACCCTGGAGAAGGCGGAGGCCGCACTGGCCGGCGGGGAGCTCCGGGTCACCGTGACGGTTCGCAACGCCGGCCGGCGGCCGGGTACCGATGTCGTGCAGGTCTACGCGTCCCGCCGGGGGTCGTCCCGGCCGTCCCGACTGGTCGGCTTCGCACGCATCGAGCTGGCGGCCGGCCGGACGGCCGCCGTCGACCTGGCGATCTGCGCCGCCGGCCTCGCCGAGCGGGATGTCGCCTCCCATTCGATGGTGGTACGAGCGGGCCTCTACGACCTTCGGGTCGCCCGCCACGCGGCAGATGGGGGGATCGCCCTGCAGGTGGAGATCGCCGGGCGGACAGAGCCCTAGATCAGGCCTTCGAGACTGGTGTCCTTCAGGAAGTGGGAGATCAGTCTCTCCGCCGGCACATGGCCGTCGTACATGGTCTCGGCCGCCTTGGCGACCACCCGCACGTCGTACTTCGACGGGTAGACCTCGGGCGGCGTCTTGTCGAGGGCGAGCAACGTGTAGACGGCTGTCATCGCCGAGCGGACCGAGTACTCGACGGTGAACACGCAGTCGTCGGGCATCTCGGCGAACTGACCGAGGAATGCCAGGTTTCTGCTGCCTACGGGGACCACCTCGGGACGGTCTCCCTTGACGCGGGGCATGAACTGGCTGGTGATGTACGGCATCATGCACGGGATCACCTTGACCGTCTTCATGATCTCGGGGATCTGATCTTCGGCGCCCCAGTGGTGGAGGAGCTCGCTGAGCAGCTCCTCACCGTTGCAGTCGCTCATCTTCTTGTGGACGAAGTCACCGACGTTGTCGGGGAACAAGCCGTAGGCCCAGATCACCAGCACGTCGTCGGGCTGGTCCACGTAGTGCGGTTGCCGGCTGCAGGTCGCACTCATCAGCCAGCTGGAGTCCCGGATGGTCATGATGCAGCCGGTGACGCCCTTGCCGGAGTGCGGGTCCCGCCCGGTGATCTTCGACAACAGGTCGGCCATCGGCGAACCTTTGGCAGTGATGGTGAACGACAGCCACTTGGTCTTGTCGATGTCGGAGCAGAAGACTTCGGGCCTGCCGAAGGCATCGTCCTTCGCCGCGATGCTCCTCCACAGACTCCAGCAACCGCCGGCCTCACGATTGAGGATCGCCGGTTCGCCGAGGGAGCCGACGGTCGAGTTCTCGGTCATCGAGCCGTTTGTGACGAAGACCAAGTCGTCAGCGGTGGTGGGGATCGTCTCCGCCACGCCGTTGCGCAGCAGGTGGATGCCGGTGACCGTCTTGACGGCGTTGACGATCTCGATGTCCAGGTCCGTGACCTGCGTGCCGAGGTCGAACACGACGCCCTCGGCCTCGAGCCAGGTCTGCAGCGGCAGAGCCAGCGATTCGTACTGGTTGTACTTGGTGAACAGGATGTCCTTGAGCAGGCTCATCCCCGGCAGCAGGTGCATGAAGCGCTGCATGTAGCGCCGCATCTCCACTACCGAGTGCCAGGTCTGGAAGGCGAACATCGAGCGCCAGTAGCACCACATGTAGGTCTCCAGAAACGACGGGGAGAAGTACTCCTCGACCGTGGTGGCTCCGAGTTCCTGCTCGGTCGCCAGCGACAGCTTGGTGAGTTCCCTGACATTGTGGTGGGACAGGCCCAGCGACGTGTTGGGGTCCTTTACACCGCAGTTGTTGATGATCCGATTCGTTGCCTCATTGGGGTCGAAGAGGTTGATCTCGCGAATCTCCTCCAGAACGGTCCGTTCGGGATCGATGATCGACGGGACGCGGGAGAAGAGGTCCCAGGTGCACTCGTAGTGCTCTTCCATCTCGCGCCCGCCACGGACCAGGTAGCCGTCCGTGGCGTTCCCCGAGCCATCCAGGCTGCCGCCGGCGATGTCCAGCTGCTCCAGGATGGTGATCTGCCCTCCGGCCATGTGCCCATCGCGTATCAAATACGCCGCAGCAGCGAGCGAAGCGATGCCGGCGCCGACCAGGTACGCCTTCTTCTTCTCGACCCCCGCCGGCCGCCCGGCGGTGACGTTCTGGTAGTTGCCCATGGCGGTGCCCCTTCCTCGTCGTGTGCTCCTCATGGTGAGCCTGCGCCGGTGCACCACCGATCCCGTAGAGGCGAAGGTCACAACACGTGTTTCCGTCGTCACGATGGCTGGGGCGCAAGACTCGATCGTTCTTCCTCACGGGACCATCCAACGGGTGGGGCCGAGGAAGTCAGGCCCCGGGGCGCCGAGCGAAGACACGCAGTGGAGGCTCACCGGAGTGCTCGCCCCATTAGGCTCGACGGTCACGCCCTCGCCGGAGCGGCATGCTGCTCGAGGCGGCCGAAGGAGGACTCCGATGACCAGCACCGACTTACTGTTGGACGCCTTCGAGAGGATCCGCGATGCCGTGCACCCCGCGGTGAACGGACTCTCGCCTGACGAGCTGGCGTTCCGTCCCGACGACGAATCCAACTCCATCGCCTGGCTGGTGTGGCACCTGACCCGCATTCAGGACGATCACGTCGCGGGGCTCGCCGACAGCGAACAGGTCTGGACGGCACAGGGATGGGCTGAGCGGTTCGCTCTTCCCCTCGACCCGTCGGACACCGGGTACGGCCATGACCCCGACATGGTGGCAGCAGTCACCGCCGACGCCGTCTCGCTGCTCGGCTACTTCGAGGGCGTCCATGGCAAGACGCTGGACTTCGTGCGCTCCCTGGGGGGATCGGACCTCTCCCGGGTGGTGGACCGAAGCTGGGACCCACCCGTGACTGTGGGCGTTCGGCTGGTCAGCGTGATCGTCGACGATCTCCAACACGTGGGCCAGGCGGCCTACGTCCGAGGGATCCTCCAACGACGCTGACTGCACCGAGGCCCGGTCGCGATCCGAGCCGAGTGCGGTAGCCGGGTCACCTGCACCGCGTCCATACCCCGTCGTCGCGGGCAGAGGAAGGCGCTGCCGGCAGAGGATGGAGCTGGGGCGTCTGGCCGTCGGCACCTGCCGGCACCTGCCGGAAACCGTCGACACCTGCCGGCACCTGCCGGGATCAGCGCAGGTCGTTGCCGAGGGCGGTCTCCACCAGGTCCGGCCAGGCCGCGTCGTCCTCGGATTGGTGGTCGGGGACCAGGTGCCTGCGCACGAAGAAGGTGGCCACGGCAGCCTTCTCCTCCGCTGCCCCCAGTTCTCCCGAGTGCGCCGCCTCGGTGAGCAGGCACACCGCCTGCACTACCCGGGTCAGGCGGTCGAGCTGGGACCGGAAGTGGAGTGCGGCATGGTCGGGGTCGGCGAGCGAGCGTCGCAGGCGGGGCTCGAGGGCGTCCAGGGCCGTGGTCACCGCACGGCCGTCGCCCGTCTCGCCGGCCAACGCCAGCTCCCTGCGGACCCACTGGAGCAGATGGTCGAGCAGGCCCAGCCGAACACAGTCGCGGTGCACCTGGGCGCACAGCACGTTGTGGGTGCCCTCCCAGCTCTCGTAGACCATGGCATCGCGGTAGAGGCGGGGGAGGGGGGAGAAGTCCTCGATCGTCCCGTTGCCTCCGAGCACCTCGATCCCCCGGTGGGCCACGTCGGTGGCGGTGATCGAGGTGAGGTACTTGTTGGCATTGACGAGGAGCCTGTAGGTGGCGGCCTCGGTCTCCGTGGCCTCATCGTGGTCGAGGCGGTCAAGGAGGCCGGTGAGGGCCATCGTCGAGGCCAGCGCCGCCTGTTCCTCGACCTTCATGACCGCCAGCTGCTCACGCACGGCGGCGAACGACCCGATGGGCCGACCGAAGGCCAGCCGGTGGCGTGCGAATCCCGAGGCCTCCAGGTAGGCGCGCCGCATGATGCCGGTCGATCCCACCGCATTGAGCCACCGCGAGGTGTTGAGCAGCTCCTCCACCGCCACGTGGAACCCTTCCTCGACCGGTCCGATGGGCCAGCCGAGTGCGCCGTCGAAGTCGATCTCCGCCGAGGCCAGGCATCTCGTCCCGAACTTGTCCTTGAGCCGCCGGATTCGGAAGCCGTTGGGGGTGCCATCGATGCTGCGGGGGACGAGGAAGCACCCCAGTCCGCGTGTGCCCGGTGCTGCGCCCTCGGGGCGGGCGGTCAGCGCGAACAGGTCGGCGTCGGCCACCGAGCAGAACCACTTCTCTCCCGTGATCCGCCACGCGCCCGGCTGGGTCGGGTCCGGGACGGCGGCCGCGACGTTGGCGCCGACGTCCGACCCTCCTTGGACCTCGGTGAGGAATTGAGACCCGCGCAGGCTGCGGTCGTAGTCGGTCTCGAAGATGCCCGGTAGGTACCGGTCCTTGAGCTCGGTGGAGCCGCGCTGCTCGAGGGCCCGCGCCAGGCCGGCGGTGCACACTGCCGGGCAGCTGTGGCCGCCCTCTCCGACATGGGAAAGCAGATAGAACAGCGCTGCCTGTTCGAACGAGCCCTGGCCGCCGCGGTTGGCCTCCAGCAGCCCCGACCCCCATACCGCCTGGCCGGCCTGCCGGTAGGCGGGGTGGAACTCGATCTCCTCGACCGGCCTGCCGATGCCGTCATAGGGGACGTGGGCCGGCAGCTCGCGGTGGCGCTCCAGGGTCTCGACGGCCGGCTCGACCACTCCGGCGACCGTGCCGCCGAAGGCGTGCAGACGCGGCTCCATGGCGGCGGCCCGTGCCGCACCGGCACGGAGGTCCAGGACCGATCGGAGGTTGGGGGTGGCCACGTAGTAGTTGGCCGGGCGCGATCCCCACCAGCGGGCCAGGTCCTCCCGTCCGGGCTGCTCGGACGTCATCTTGCTGCCTCCGCGACACTTCTGCGCTCGACCACTGTCTCGTACCTCCTGCGTGCGATGGTGACCGGCGCCCGGCCGGGACGCCAGGGTCGAAGGTCATGTCTTCGTGGCAAGTCTGCCCGGGTCGGCCGGAGCCGATCCAGCTCAGGACTTCCTGCAGGCGGCAGGGGTGATCTCGACCTCCGGCGACGCCCGTTCGGGCTCAGCTGCCCTCGCCCCGCCAGTTCCGGAAGAGGTCGGTCAGTTCGGCGCGCGCCTCGGGTGAGAGGTCGTCCGGCGTGAGCGTGCCGGTGGCCCTGATGGTCGCGCGCATCTGCTCGAGGTAGTTGGTGCAGTTGGGGCAGACGCGCAGATGGGCCTCGAACCGCTTGCGGTTCGACCGCGACAGGGCCCCCTCGAGGTAGTCGCTGACCAGCTCCACCACCTGCTGGCACACCAGGTCTTCTCTCCGTCGCAGCAACATGATCAGCGACCTCGGCTCTCGAACTCGGATTCGAGGGCGGCGCGCAGGCGGCTCCGACCCCGGTGGAGCAGCACCCGCTGGTTGCCCTCGCTGATGCCCAGCACGTCGCAGACGTCCCCACTGTCCATTCCCTCGACGTCACGGAGGATCACGATCTCCCGCTGGCGTGGCGGGAGCTCGCCCAGGGCATCGCGGAGGCGCCCCGACCACGTCGCGGCGAGCAGCCGGTCGTCGGCATCGGTCTCCCACGACTCGAGCGGCCGTGCCCATGCACCCCCGGCATCGAACCGGGAGGGGTCCACCGCCGGGCTGTCGTCGGTCAGCAGGAGATCGCGGGGCTCGCGCGTCCCGGCAGATCGGGCCCGGTTGACCAGGATGCGGAAGAGCCACGTCTTGAAGGACGAGCGGCCCTCGAAGCGGTCCACGCCGCGTACGACGCCCATCCACGTGTCCTGCACGGCTTCCTCGGCCACCGCCGCGCTCGGTACGTAGGTGCGCGCCAGCCGGAGCATCGATCCGTTGTAGCGGGTCACCAGCGTCACGAAGGCTGCCTCGTCGCCGTCCCGGAGACGGGAGAGCAGCTCGACATCGTTCTCCGTTGCCGGATCCATTGTCCGCAGCGTAGGTGCCCATCCGGTCGAAGTGTGCGCGTCGGGCAAGGGTTCATCGCTGGCCATCGTAGGGAGACCGACTTCCTCGCGGCGGACGAGTGCATGCCCATGCAGTCGCCACGGCGCGGTGGCGCGTTACACGATCACCTCCCTCATGATCCCACTCGGCCGCGCCGGTTCAGCGTTCGGCGATGGCCTTGTCGAGGGCGTCGGCGTCCGTCGGGCGCAGCAGGTGGAAGGGATCCTCCCTCCGCGGACGCCACCACACGGGGTCGTTGCAGTGCCAGCCCTCGTTGCGCAGGACGCGCTTGAGCACCTTGGTGGTGGCGGTCACCGGGAGCTCGTCGGTGATCCGCACGTACCTCGGGGCCCATTTTGTGCCCATGTCCGACTCGCCGGCCAGGAACTCGGCGAAGCCGACCGGGTCGAACCGGCGTCCGGGACGGAGCAGCAGGGTGGCCATCACCTGGTCGCCCACCACCGCGTCGGGGACCGCGTAGACCGAGGCCAGCACCACGTCGGGGTGCCGCTGGAGGACGCTCTCGACGGGTGCGGCGGCGAAGTTCTCCCCGTCGACCCTTAACCAGTCGAAGTCCCGGCCGCCGAAGTAGAAGAAGTCGTCCTCGTCGCGGTAGGCGAGATCCCCGGTCCAGTACCACCCGTTGCGGACCCTGGCCTGTTCTGCCTCGGCGTTGCGCCAGTACCCCTCGAATCCGGCCCCTCCGGTCTGGCTGACCATCTCTCCGATGGCCGCTTCGGCGTTGAGCAGGCGGCCGTTCTCGTCGAACGCCGCCCGCGGGCACTCCTCGCCGGTGTCGGGGTTGAGGATCAGGGTGCCGGGAAGCGCACGGCCGAGCGCCCCCCGGGGAGTGTCGGGTGTGCGCTGGACTGCTGCACCCCCTTCGGTCGATCCGTAGGCGTCCTGCACCGTGCAGCCGAACCGCTCGACGAACCGTGCCACGTCGGCCTCGGCCGCCTCGTTTCCGAATGCCCTGCGCAGCGTGTTGACGGCATCGTCGGGGAGCTCGGGGGTGGCCAGGATGTACGAGAGCGGCTTCCCGACATAGTTGAAGTAGGTCACCCCGTAGCGCCGGACGTCGATGAGGAACTGCGAGGCGCTGAACCGCTCGCGCAGGGCGACGGTGGCTCCGGCGGCCAGGGCGGGCGCCCAACCGGCCATCAGCGCATTGGAGTGGAAGAGCGGCATGGCCAGGTAGCAGACGTCGTCGCTGGCCAGCTCGAACATCTGGGTCACGATCGAGCCGATGCGGGCCAGTCGCCCCTGGCTGCACAGGCAGGCCTTGGGGGCCCCCGACGTCCCCGAGGTGAAGAGCAACAGGCCCAGGGTGTCCTCGGTGACCGCCGTCTCCGTCTGGTCGGGGAGCGGCGCGCCGGCGACGCCGGCCAGGAGGGCCCCGTAGGGTGTCGCCGGTCCCGGCCCCAGGTCTCCCGAGGGTGCGTCGATGACCAGGATCCGCTCTGGTGGCAGCGCCGGGCCCAGGCTGTGCCCCTCGACCAGCGTTGCATAGCCCGGGTCGGTCACCAGCAGCTGGCACTCGGTATGGGAGAGGTCCCGGGCCAGTTCGTCACCCCGGTGGGTCGGATTGCCCCCGACGAGGGTGGCACCGGCCAGCGCGGCCCCGCCCATCCAGAACACGTACTCGGGGACGTTGTCGAGGAGGAGCGCGACGTGGAACGGCCCGGGCTGCCGCAGCGAGGCCAGCAGTGCGGCCCGCTCCGCCTGGGCCGTGACGACCTGGTCGTGGGTCCACGTGCGGTCGGCGAAGGCCATCCCCACCCGGTGGTCCCCCGCGCGCTGTCGGATCAGATTGTCGATGGTGAGCATTGCTTCCCCCCTTGGATCTGTGTCCGACAGTAGGTGCAGATGGCCGCTTCGGGCAGCTGCTAGGCACAAATCTGGAACACGTTGCAATTTATCAAATGGTCGTGTTAGCCTGAAAAACCTGCTCGGAGCGGTACGAGAGGAGCCCCCTGCAATGGAATTCGGAGTCTTCATCAACGGGTACCTGCCGGGTCAGGCGGCCCATGACCCCGCATGCGAGCACGAGATGCTCACGCGCGAGATCAGTTACGCGATCGAGGCCGACAAGCACAATTGGAAGTACGTCTGGGTCGGTGAGCACCACGCCCTGACCGAGTACAGCCACATGTCGGCCCCTGAGGTGGTCATGGGTTACCTGGCCCACGCCACCGAGCGCATCCACATCGGCACCGGCATCATGAACCTCTCACCGCGGGTCAACCACCCGGTCCGCTCGGCCGAGCGAGTGGCCATGCTGGACCACCTGCTCGAGGGTCGGTTCGAGTGGGGAACCGGCCGCGGTGCGGGCAGCCACGAGATCGCCTCGTTCAACATCCTGGACAAGAACTCCACCAAGCCCGAGTGGAACGAGGTCATCCGCGAGATCCCGCGGATGTGGGAGGAGAAGGACTACATGTTCGAGGGGGAGCACTTCACCGTGCCCTACCCGCACAACATCCTGCCCAAGCCCTACCGGGGCCAGGGGCACCCGCCGATCTGGGTGGGTTGCGGCAATCCGGCCACGTTCACCCAGGCCGGCGAGCTCGGCATCGGTGCCATCGCCTTCAACTTCGAGCCCATCTACAACCTGAAGGGGCGGATCGCCGCCTACAAGGAGGGCATCGCAAACTGCACCGAGCCGCTCGGTCAGTTCAAGAACGACAACGTGATGATGACCAATGCGGTCATCTGCCTCAGCGACAGGAAGAAGGCCCGGGAGGTCGCGCTGCGCCGTGGGCGCGGCTACCTCTACTCGCTGGTGTGCAACTACCACGACACCATTCCCCACCAGGATGGTGTGCCGGTGTGGCCCGAGCCGCCCCACACCATTGCCGACGAGGGCATGCTCGACTACCTCATCGAGCAGGGGTGGATGCTGTGCGGCGAGCCCGACGAGGTGGCCGAGCAGGTCGCCAAGTACCGGGAGGTCGGCTGCGACCAGCTGGTGTTCGGCCTGCCGTCGGACTCGTTCGAGCACGACGAGGTCCTCGAGATGCTCGAGGTGTTCGGAACCAAGGTCATCCCGCAGTTCGACTCGGACCCCGTTCACTCGACCACCCGTTACCGGCAGACGGCACGGCCCAGGTACTCGCCCTTCAACTTCCCGGTGCCGGACATCACCGTGGAGGAGTTGCCGACCAACGCCATGATCCAGCTGGACGGCACCCGCAACATGTAGCCCGCGGAGCCGCCTGGCTCCGCCGCCGGTCCCCTCAGCTCGGCGGCCCCCTCAACTTGCCGGCGGCTCCGCCGCCAGCTCGTCGACCATCGGCGCCGGCTTCGTGGTGGCCAGCCACGAGCCGAACAGGATGAGCGGGAAGCCGACGACGATCCCGAAGGTGAGCGGCTCACCGAGGACGATGACGCCGAGCAGGATGGCCACGCCCGAATTGACATACGTGATGACCGTGCTGCGCGCCGGGCCGACTTCGACGATGAGCTCGACGAACAGCACGAAGGCCAGAGCCGTGCAGATGAGCGCCAGCCCGGCGATGGCAGCCATGACCTCCCCTGAGACGTGCGAGGGAAGGTGGGTCAGGGCGAATGGCGCATAGGCCAGCCCGGCCACTACCAACGACGCCGTGGTGACGCCGAGAGCGGGGAGGTCCCCAAGCTTGCGCGAGATGACGAGCGGGCCGACGGCATAGCCGATCGTGGGGATGACCACCTCGAAGGCGGCCCCGAGGTCGGTGCTGTGGAGGTCGGCGCCGACGAGGGCCACCACGCCGCCGAACCCGATGATCAGGCCCAGGATGCGCCGCCGGTCGAAGCGGTCGTAGCCGAAGACCCGGTAGATGACCGCTCCCACGAGTGGGACGGTGGCGATGAGGAGCCCGGTCAACGAGCTGGTCAGGTGGATCTCGGCGCGCCCGATGAAGAGCCAGGGGATGGCCAGCTCCGCGGCGGTGTACGCCACGATCCACTTCCACCGCCCCAACAGCGAGCCGAGCGCCGCCCGGCGGATCGCAAAGGGGAGCAGGATCAGGGCGGCCGGCGCGGTGCGCAGGAAGATCAGCGTTGCCGGCGACACCTCCCGCACGGCGATGCGGATCAGGAGGTAGGGCGTCCCCCAGATGACGGACATCGCCACGAACAGGATCCAGCCTCGTCGGGACACCGTCCCCTTCTAGCGGATGTTCGTCCCCGGCCGGGCGGGGGCTGTCTCCCAGGCCCCGAGCAGCTCGTCGACCGTGGTCAACGTCGAGATCAGCGGGAAGGTGTTGTCGAGCACGGCGTCGGCATACTCCTGGGGGATGCCGGCCACGGTGTCGCGGGGCACGACGACCCCGTAGCCCAGGTTGACCGCTTCGATGGCCAGGCCCAGCACGCCGAGATTGACCGACACCCCAGTGGCCACGATGGTCCGGACCCCGAGGCTGCGGAGCCAGGCGTCGAGGGAGGTCCCGGCGAACGGCGACACTCCATGGAGCCGTGAGGAGATCAGGTCGCCCGGCTCGGGGCCCAGCTCGCCGATGAGCTCGGTGGGCGGCGTGCCTGCCAGCAGGTGGTCGGGATTGCGCACCATGGCCGCGATCAGCTGGCAGTTCACCGTCGAGCCCACCCGGTCGGCCCGGAACTCCGCCGTGCAGTGGACGACCGGAATCCCCTTGCCCCGGGCCGCGTCGAGGATACGGGCGGTGTTCGCGACGACCCCGACCCGCTCGGCCGCCTCGGCCAGCTGGGGAAAGGAGCTCAGATCGCCCACGACCCCCCGTTGGATCTCCATGGTCAGCACCGCGCAGGTGGCCGGTTCGGCCAGGTCATGCAGGGAGACGGGCACGGGTGTGGCCTACGCACCCAGGAGGGGGGAAAGGACCGTCGAAGGGGGGCTCACTGCCCAGCAGTCCTGGCGCCCCCGCTGTCGCTCTCGTGGGGCACCTCGGCCACGATCTCCGCCGCCCAGCGGTAGTCGGGCTTCCCGCTGGGGGAACGGACGATGATCTCGACCACGTGGAGCTGTCGGGGCACCTTGTAGCCGGCGATGGCGTCCCGGCAATGGGACTGGATGTCCTCGAGCGTCGGCCGGCGCTCGTCCCTGGGCTGGATGATGGCGGCGACTCGTTGGCCCCATCGCTCGTCAGGCGCACCGACCACGATGGCGTCGAACACCTCGGGGTGGGAGCGGACGGCGGACTCGACCTCTTCGGGGAAGATCTTCTCGCCACCCGAGTTGATGGACACCGAGCCGCGTCCGAGCAGGGTGATGGAGCCGTCCTCCTCCACGGTGGCGAAGTCGCCGGGCATCACGTAGCGGGTCCCGTCCACCGTGATGAACACCTCGGCCGTCTTGGCCGGGTCGTTGTAGTAGCCCACGGGGATGTCCCCGGACCGGGCGATCTTGCCGATGGTGCCCGAACCGGGCTCCACCGGCTTCAGGTCCTCGTCGAAGACGACGGTGTCGCCCAGGATGCTGACCGTGGGACCGCTCTTCATGGCGGTGCCGCCCTTGGTCATGGTGGCCATGCCGTTGTTGCCGGACTCCGACGATCCGATGGCGTCCACGATCACGATGTGCGGCAGGTGTCTGAAGAACTCGTCCTTCACCGGTGCGGAGAACAGCGCTGCCGACGAGGTGACGGCCAGCAGCGAGGACAGGTCGTAGGAGGCATCGGGGTCACCGAGTGCCTCGATGAGCGGCTTGCCCATGGCGTCGCCGGTGATCATCATCGAGTTGGCCTTCTCCGACTCCACCAGCCGCCAGACGTGGTGGGGGTCGAACTTCGGGACCAGGATGGTGCGATTGCCGACGAAGCTCTGGCCCAGCACCGACCACTGGGTGGCCCCGTGCATCAGCGGCGCGATGGGCAGCAGCGTGAGCTGGCCACCCCGCCCCTTCTCGACCATCTCCTCGGGGTGGATGATCCGGGTGTTGGTGGTCGGGTCGACGCCGCCCCCCAGTGCGTAGAAGACATCCTCGTGCCTCCAGACCACCCCCTTGGGCAGGCCGGTGGTCCCGCCCGTGTAGAGGATGTAGAGATCGTCGTTCGACCGGGGGGCGAAGTCGCGCTCGGGGCTGCCCGCGGCCATGGCCTCCTCGAAGGGCACCGTGCCCTCGGACAAGGGCACGCCGGATCCGTCGTCGACGCCGATCACCAGGCGCAGATCGGGGAGGTCGGGCAGCAGCGCGGCCACCTGAGGCCCGAATTCGGCCTGGTGGACCAGGGCCACCAGGTCGGCGTTGGTGAACAGGTACCGGAGCTCGTCCTTCACGTAGCGGTAGTTGATGTTGATCCAGACCGCTCGGAGCTTGAACACCGCCCAGGCCGTCTCCACCCATTCCACGTTGTTGGTCGAGTAGATGCCGACGTGGTCGCCGGGCCCGACGCCGTGGGCGGCCAGGAAGTGCGCCAGTCGGTTGGCCCGCTCCTCCATCTCGGCGTAGGTGCGGCGCTCGTCCGCGGCCACCAGGTACTCCCGGTCGCCGTAGGCGTCAACGGCCGCCTCGAACAGATCAGCGAGGTTGAACGTCATCGGGCAATCAGTAGAACACGTTTCGATTCGAGCGGCAAACACTCTCGGCGGGCCGGCCGGGCGGCCCGCTCAGTCCAGGTTCTCCTGGGCGGTGAACGTGGCAGGCAAGGACACCGCCGGAGCAGCGGGGACCTGGCCGGCCAGGACGTCGGCTCGTGCGGCAACCGTCTTTCGTACGGCCAGGGCGAGCCCCTCGGCGTCGAGTCCGAGGTCGGACAGGATGCGGTCCGGCTTTCCCTGGGCCAGATAGGCGCGGGGTATGCCGAGATTGACGACCGGAGGTGCCGCCCCACAGGGGAGCGACCTGTCGAGGGCGTCCGCGAGGAACATGCCTGCACCTCCCTGGCGGATCCCGTCCTCTGCGGTGATGACCACCCGGTGTCGTCCCGCATCGGCCAGCATGGCCGGGTCGGGCGCCGAGACGACCCGGGGATCCCAGATCGTCACGTCGATCCCCTCGCTCATCAGCAGGCCCGCGGCATCCTCTACCGCAGCGAGCAGCTTGCCCACGGCGAGGATGCAGACAGAGCCGTCGCCGCTGCGGACGTGGCGGGCGAGCAGGCCCGATCCGACCGAGCCCGACGCCGCCCGGGGGGCAGGAGTCTTGGGGAACCGGATCATCGAGGGACCGTCGAGGGAGAGCGCCGCCTCCAGCATGGCCTCGACCTCGGGAGCCGACGAGGGGGCGAACACCGTCATCCCCGGGATGGACAGACCCAGAGCCATGTCCAGCACGCCGTGGTGGCTGGGCCCGTCGTCGCCGGTGATGCCGGCACGGTCGAGGACCAGCACCACGGGCAGCCGGTGGAGGCCGACATCGAGGTTGGCCTGGTCGAAGGCACGGCTGAAGAATGTCGAGTAGACGGCGACCACCGGCCGCAGGCCGGCCATGGCCATGCCGGCTGCCGAGGTCACCGCATGCTGCTCGGCGATGCCCACGTCGAAGAACCGCTCGGGAAAGCGGGCTTCGAACGGAAGCAGCCCGGTGGGCCCCGGCATCGCCGCGGTGATGGCCACGATCCGGCGGTCGTCCTCGGCGTGCCGCAGCAGGGCACGGGTGAAAGCGTGGGTGTAGGTGGTGACCGGCAGTTCCGCGGCGTCGGCGGGGCCGTGGGCAGTCGCCACATTGACCTTGACGTCGTGGAGGCGCTGGACGTCGTCTTCCTCGGCCGGCGCATATCCCCGGCCCTTCTGGGTGAGCACGTGGACCACGATGGGCCCGGGCCAACCCGCCGCGTTGGACAGGGCCTGCTCCATGCCGGCGATGTCGTGGCCGTCGATGGGGCCCGCATAGCGGATGCCCAGAGCTTCGAAGAAGGTGTGTGGGGTAACCACCTCGCGCAACGCGCTGGTGAGGCCGTGGACGCCCGAGTACGCGAGCTCGCCCACCGCGGGAAGCTCTCGGATCAGATGTCGTATCCGCTGGCGGGCCTGGATGTAGGAGGGGTTGAGCCGGAGGTGGGTCAGGCTCAGCGACAGGCGCGAGACGGTGGGCGCGTAGGAGCGACCGTTGTCGTTGAGGACGATGACCACCGGTTTGCCGGAATGCCCGAGGTTGTTGAGCGCCTCGTAGGCCATGCCGCCGGTCAGGGCGCCGTCGCCGATCACGGCCACGACCCGACGGTCGACCCCCTGGAGCTCGAAGGCACTGGCCAGGCCGTGGGCGTAGCTCAGGCTGGTCGAAGCGTGGCTGTTCTCCACCCAGTCGTGCTCGGACTCGGTGCGGTTGGGATAGCCGGAGAGGCCGCCGGCCTGGCGGAGGTCGGCGAACGCTTTGCGTCTGCCGGTCACCAGTTTGTGCACGTAGGCCTGGTGCCCGGTGTCCCACAGCAGCACGTCCCGGGGCGAGTCGAAGGTCCGATGGAGGGCCAGCGTCAGCTCCACGACGCCCAGGTTCGAGCCCAGGTGGCCTCCGGTTGCGGTCACCGCGTCGACGATGAACCGGCGGATCTCGGCGGACAGGATGGTCAGCTCCTCCGGGGTGAGGGAGCGGAGGTCGGCTGGACTGTCGATGTGTTCGAGGATCATGAGGGAGGGGCTGTCTTTGTGGTCAGGCTACCAGCGCATCGGCGACGCACGATGGCCGGGGAGAGGACCCCACGGAGTGCGGCGAGCGTCGGAGACGGCGCCCAGGCCCGGGTACGGCACCCCTGGTGTCGCGGAGACGGCGCCCAGGGTGGGGAGTGCAGGTATCCCCTCGGCGACGGCCCGACGCGGGCAGACTTCGGGGATCACCGGATCGTGGCGCCGTGCCTGCGATCCGCCGACGATCGAAGTGGAGGGCCGATGCAAGCCGAAATCAAGGGAACCAACATGCCGCTGTTGGAGATGATCCTCGACCCCGGGGAATCGGTGATCTCCAGCCACGGCGAGCTCTCGTGGATGTCCGTCAACATGCAGCTGTCCCAGACCACCTCGGTGGGCGGTCAGAAGGGCCTGATGGGAGGGCTGAAGCGGGCCGTGGGTGGTGGAGGCGTCTTCGTCACCAAGTACGAGGCACAGGGCGGCCAGGGCATGGTGGCCTTCGGGGCCAAGCTGCCCGGTCGCATCTTCCCGGTCACCATCGGAGCGGGGCAGGGCTACCTGGTGCACCGGCACGGCTGGGTGTGCGGCACCGACGGCATCGTGCCCACCGTCGGCCTGCAGCAGACCTTCCGGGGCGGCATCTACGGCGGCGACGGCTTCATCCTCCAGCGCCTCGAGGGGGAGGGCCAGGCGTGGATCGAGCTCTCCGGTGAGATCACCACCTACGAGCTGGCCGCCGGGCAGACCATGCTGGTCCACCCCGGCCACGTCGGGCTGTTCGAGGACCGGGTCAGCTTCACCGTCCAGCGGCTGAAGGGCATCAGAAACATGGCCTTCGGCGACGACGGCTTCCACCTGGTGGCCCTGACCGGGCCGGGCAACATCTGGCTCCAGAGCATGCCCATCTCTGTGCTGGCCCACGCCCTCGACCCCTACATCAACAAGGACGATCACCCGGCCGCCGCCGCGGGTGTGGGGGGCGTTCTGGGCGGCATGATCGGCAAGAACCTCTGAGCGGTGCCCGACCCGCGGCCCGACCCGCCGGCCGGACCTGCCTGTCGACCCGTTCAACGCACGTTGGCCAAGAAGCTGGTCCGGTCCACGATCACCCGGACCAGCTTCCCCGCCGCCACCAGGCCGGCACTCTCCGAGACGGAGAGGGTGAACACCAGGCGGCGCCCTTCGGTCCGGTCGAGGGTGGCCTCGGCCCAGACCGTGCCCCCGACGCCCACCGGCACCAGGTGATCGAACTGCAGGCGCTTGGCCACCGAGGTGCAGTTCACGGGCAGGTGTCCCTCGATGGCCAGGCAGCTCGCCTCCTCGCACAGCGCCAGCAGGCGCGGCGTGGCCAGGACCGGAACCGAACCCGAGCGGAACGCCACGGCGGTGTCGACCTCGGTCACGTGCAACTCGATGCGGGCGGAGAGACCGGTGTTCGGAGCCACGCCGGTACGATACGTGAACCCACGAGGCATCGGCCACCTAGCGCCGAGCAGTGAGGCGAGGAGGCCCCAGTGATCGATTCCCCGGTACTCGAACGGGTACTGTCCGAAGCCCTCCGGCACGGTGGTGAGTTCGCCGAGGTGTTCGCCGAGGACCGGTCGACCTCGTCCGCCCTGCTCGACGACGGACGGGTGGAGGAGCTCTCTTCGGGGCGGGAGCGGGGGGCCGGCATCCGGGTGGTTACCGGGGAGACCACCGGCTTCGCCCACACTGCCGACCTGACCGAGGAGGGTCTCCTGCGGGCGGCCGAGGCTGCCTCTGCGGTGGCCAGGAGTGGCGGCGGTGGGACGCGCACGGTGGCCGTGGGCCCCCTGGGCGCCACCGCTCCGGGAGGGCAGGGGACCGGCCGGCCGGCCCCGTCGTCGGGGTCGAAGGCGGACACGCTCGCCCTGTTGCAGCGCGCCGATGAGGCGGCCCGGGCGTCCGGCGACGCCATCTCGCAGGTGCAGGCGGGGTGCGGGGCCTCGCGGCGCCAGGTGCTGATCGCCAACTCCGACGGCCTTCTCGCCCGCGACGAACAGGCGCGTACCCGGTTCTCCGTCTCGTGCGTGGCGGTGGGCGACACCGGGCTGCAGACCGGTTTCGAGACGGCGGCCCGCACGCTGGGATTCGAGCTGTTCGACGAGGTGTCGGTCGAGGAGCTCGCCCGCCTGGCGGCCAACCGTGCGCTGTCCAAGCTGTCGGCCCGCCCGGCCCCTTCGGGCGAGCTGCCCGTGGTGCTGGCCGGTGGCAGCGGTGGCATCCTCTTCCACGAGGCGTGCGGCCACGGCCTCGAGGCGGACCACATCGTGAAGGATGCGTCGGTCTACACCGGCATGGTGGGGCAGCAGGTGGCGAGCCCGTTGGTCACGCTGGTCGACGATGGGACGGTCGGCTCCGAGTGGGGGACCTTCGCCATCGACGACGAGGGGAGGCCGGCCCAACGGAACGTCCTCATCGATCAGGGCGTGCTCACCGACTACCTGTGGGACTATCTGCGGGCACGCAAGGAAGGCAGGGTGTCCTCGGGCAACGGGAGGCGACAGACCTACCAGCACCTGCCCATGGTGAGGATGACCAACACCTTCCTCCTGCCGGGCGAGGAGGATGCCGACGAGATCGTGGCCCAGACCCCCCGCGGGGTCTACGTGGCCAAGCTCGGGGGCGGCCAGGTGAACACCACGACCGGGGACTTCGTGTTCGGAACGACCGAGGCCTACCTCATCGAGGGCGGCAGGATCACCGAGCCGCTTCGGGACGCCAACCTGATCGGCAACGGCCCGGAGATCCTCAAGCGGGTCGACGCGGTGGCCACCGACTTCGCCATGACCCCGGGCACCTGCGGCAAGGACGGCCAGAGCGTCCCGGTGGGATGCGGGCAGGCCACCCTCCGGGTGACCGGCGTGACCATCGGGGGGACGGCAGAGTGAGCACGGTCATCGAGGAGAGCGGTGCCCGGGGCGAGGAGGGCCGGGTTCCTGACGACTTGCTGGCGTTGGCCGACCGGGTGGCCGGTTGGGCGAGGTCCGGCGAGGAGGTCGAGGTCTACGTGGCCCGCGGCCACGAGACGGAGGTCCGCGCCTACGACGGAGAAGTGGAATCACTGACGTCGGCCAGCTCGGCCGGCATCGGCATCCGGGTGGTGGCCGACCACAGGCTGGGCTTCGCCTGGGCCGGGTCCCTCGACGAGTCCGTGCTGGGGGAGGCCCTCGACGAGGCTCGGGACAACGCCTCGTTCGCCACCCCCGACGAGCACGTCCGGCTGGCCGTTCCCGACGGGGTGGCCGCCGTGCCCGTCGACCTGTGGGACGAGCGGCTGGCCGAGGTCCCCACCACGGAGAAGGTCGCCCTCGCTCTGGCCCTCGAGGCCCAGGCCCGTGGAGCCGACCCCCGCATCCGACAGGTGAACGCGGCGGACTACGGCGATGCCTCGGTGGAGGTGGCGTTGGTCTCGACCACCGGCATCCGGGCCTCGAGCCGGAGGACGTCCGGGTACCTCTCGGTCGGTGTCATCGCTGGCGACGGCGAGGCCAGCCAGACCGGTGGCGGCTTCAGCGTCGGCCGCGGGTTCGACGGGCTCGACCCGGACAGGGCGACCGAGGACGCGGTCACCCGCGCCGTGCGGCTGCTCGGGGCGACCAAGGGCCCCTCGGGGCGTTCGACCGTGGTGTTCGACCGTCGGGTGGCGTCCACGCTGCTCTCGGTCGTCTCCTCGGCCCTGTCGGGGGAGGCAGTGGCCAAGGGCCGGTCGTTCTTCGCCGGTCGGCTCGGCGAGCAGGTCGGCGACCCGGTCCTGACCCTGGTCGACGATCCCACCGATCCGAGGGCGTACGGCGCCGCCGCCTTCGACGCCGAGGGCCTGGCCTGCCGGCGCAACGTGCTGGTCGACGCCGGGGTGCTGCGGGGCTTCCTGTACGACACGGTGTCGGGCTCGCGTGCCGGCACGGCATCGACCGGCTCTGCGGTACGCGGAGGGTTCGCCGGCACCCCCGGACCGGGATGCCGGGCCCTCACGCTGGCCCCGGGCCGGGAGGGCCACGACGAGGCCGGCGTGCTGGCTGCAGTGGGCGAAGGGCTGTTCGTCCAGTCGGTGACCGGGGTGCACTCCGGGGTGAACCCGATCAGCGGCGACTTCTCCGTGGGCGCCGAGGGCCTGATGATCCGCGACGGCAGGTTGGCCGAACCGGTGCGGGAGATCACCGTGGCCTCGACCCTGCAGCGGATCCTGCAGTCACTGGTTGCTGTCGGAGCCGACCTCGAGTGGTTACCCGGGATCGCCGCCGGCCAGACCCTCGCCGTGGGCGACATGCAGGTCAGCGGCGTCTGAGCCTGACGGCCGGCAGCGGATGTCGAGGGCCCGGCGGTCGACCGGCGATGGCCCCGGCGACCGGATCGGGTGGGCCTCCGGTACTACTTGGTCGCCGCGGTCGTGGCGCTCGCCGCCGCGGTCGCCTTGGTGCAGGCGTCCAGCGCATTAGGCGTCGAGGTGTAGTAGATCGACCCGGTGATGGCCACGCTGTAGGGACCGGCACTCGGCGAGGTCGGTGTCCCGCCAACCCACAGAGCGGACGCACCGGCCGAGCCGGACGTGCCGCTCGACGAGCTCGAGCTCGGCGCCGTCGCCGTCGCCGTCGCGCCGTAGGCCAGTACGAACTTCTGGATCACGAACAGCCGGGGGAAGGTGTCCAAGCCGTTGATGAAGGACACCATCTGGCCGTAGTTGCCGGTGACGGTGAGGGTGGTCGGCACTGCGGTCACATCCGCTGTCGTCGACCCGGCCGTCGGCGTCCCGACCGCCGGCGTCGTGGCTGCCGGCGTGCCTGCTGCAGTCGTGGCAGGAGCGAAACCGCTGAACTGGACGAGGTTCACACCAGAGGTGGAAGCCAGCCCGTTGAACTGGCTCTCGAATGTCGACTCTTCGGCGGCGATGTCGGTCGGGCTCTGCACGGTGGGTATCTGCGTGGCGATCTTCTGCAGGTCGGAACATCTGCCGGACAGCCGCTGCTTCTCCGACTTCAACGCGTCCAGCTTGATCTGCAGGGCCGTCTGCTGGGTCTGGAGCTGGGTCTGCTGGGTCTGGAGGCTCGACAGCTTCGAGTTCTGGGGTGAGACGAGGATCGCCCACAGCAGCACAGCCACCACCAGGCCTCCGACCCCGATCAACAGGGGCACGCGGTACTCACGGACGGTGTTCATTTCAGGCTCGCATTCTTGTCGAGGCTGGCATTCGGGGTCACCGAGATGGTGAAGGGGAACGAGATGGACCCGTCGGGGTTCGCCGTCGTCGCCCCTTGGACCGGGTTGGCGAAGTACTGCGAGCCGGCGACGGCGTTGATCCACGCTTCGGAGATGGACAGGCTCGGACCGGGCCCGGTGACGCCCAGGTCGATGGTGCCGATGGCAGCAGAGGTCGTGGGGCTGGATGCGCCTGATGTGCCGGTAGCAGGCGCGGCTGCACTTGGCGAGGTAGTGGAACCGGCAACCACGGCAGTGGCAGAGCCGTTGAACGACTGCACCTGGGCGGCGGTGGGGGTGATCGAGATGAGGCTGTTCAGAGCCAGAGGCCAGTCGATCGCCGAGTCCAATACGCTCGCCCGGCGGGTGACGCCGGCGGTGTAGGCACTGTTGGCCGCCACCACGAGGTCGTACTTGGGGACCTGGGCGTTCAGGGCGGCGATGCTCGAGTTCAGTGAATCCACCTTGTTCTGTGCGTTGTGGACCTGCCAGAACTTGACTCCGCCGAAGAGGAGGAGAAGTACCAGGACGGCAGCACAGCCGATCAGCGTTCGCTCCTGGATCCGCTTCATGCGGGCGCGGTTGGCAACTTCCGGGGGAAGAAGGTTGAACTGCTTGACGGCCTTGTCGGGCTCGGGGAGCGCCAAGCCGATCGGTGTGGCAAGGACAGGTCCTACTTCGCGTGCCTGCTCTTCACTGAGGTCCAGCTTGGACGTGTCCAGTCTGTCCAGAGGGGAGACGGTGAGGATGGGGAGACGGATCTGGGCCTCGAGCATCGGGACCAGGCCGTGAAGGTCGGTTCCACCCCCGGTCACCAGCACCCGCGACACAGGCAGCCGGCCGGGCAACGATGCAAAGTACTGGATCGAGTTCCGGATCTCGCCCACCAGCTCGACCATGCTCGGCTGAAGGGCACCTTGTGCTGCCTGCAGCTGGGCCACCTGTTCGCCGATGCGACGCTTCAATGCCTCGGCATCGGCGATGGGGAGGTCCAACGCCGCGGACACTGCTGCGGTGGTGGCGTTCCCGCCTGAGCCGATGGTCCGCACGAACTGCGGTCGGCCCTGCTGGTGGACGACGACCACGGTCAACCCGGCCCCGATCGAAACGATTGCCTCCGGTCGGTCCGTCGCATCCTGGCCGCCGATTGCCCGAACCAGGGCGGAGGAGATCAGGTCGACGCCCACGACGGTGAGGCCGGCGTGTTCGACTGCGTCGATGACGCCGTTGACCAGGTCGACATGAGCTGCTGCCACCAGGATCCGTCGCATCTTCTCGCCCTCGGGCGACGTGTAGTCGGCCAGGATCTGTGACGACAAGATGGTCTGGTCGGGCGGAAACGGAATGACTTCTTCCGACTGGAAGCGCACAGCACTGTCGACTTCGTTGTCGGGTACGAACGGAAGATCGATCTCACGGGTGATGGCTCGAAGACCGGCGATACCGACGATCACCGATGAACTGGAGAACTGGCCGTTCTTCCACAGCTTGGTGATCGCCTCGACGACGGAGGAGCTGTCGCGGATCTCGCCGTCCACCAGCGAGCCCGGGGGCAGGCCGACCTGCCCGTAGGTGAGCAGGACCGGCTTGGACTTGCTGACATCCAGCTCAGCGGCACGCACCGCGCTGGTGCCGATGTCGAGACCTACGGTCAGATGTGCCATGCGAACACTCCCGTGACGTCGCAACATCCGGCAGCCGTGCACCGCGGAGGCGGATTCGCTCCTGAGTAGTTGACCGAGTCCGGTCCTCCGTGAAGGCCCGATTGACCCTTCGTCACAGATCTCATGGTGACTCTCCGGTTCCGTGTTTGCATGCCGTCAGTGTCCCTGGTTCGACTGGTGCCACCTGACACTGCACCAGTGTGTACGAAGATCTATCGGACCGAACCGGTCATTCCTTGAGGTCCTCCCCGACAAGTGTTCGGGGGAGACGAGTGACAGGCAACAAAGCCGTCGGGGGCAGGCCCCCGGCCGATGATTCGGCACCGGGGCGCATCGTTCCCCTCATCGGGCAGGCTGCCGGGCCGTCAGCTTCTTCAGGCCCGGGTCATGCCGGCCCGGATCAGCGGATCAGCGGAGGGTGGCAGCGAGGTGACCGGTCTGCAGGATTCCCTTGCGCTCGAGCATCACCTTGAGGTCATGGGGATTGGTTGCTGTGTTCATGCCTTCTTCCAGGGTGATGGACCCATGGGAGATCAGATCGACGAGCGACTGATCGAACGTCATCATCCCGTAGTACTCGCCGTCGGCGACGATGCCCTCGATGTCGGAGGTCTGGAGCGGATCGACGATCGACTGTTGGATTCTGCCGTTGACCACCAACAGTTCGAGAGCCGGCACCCGGTTCTTGCCGTCCGCCGTGGGGATGAGGCGCTGGCAGATGATGCCCTTGAGTGATCCGGCCAGGCTCACCCTAATCTGGGTTTGCTGGTGGGGGGGGAAGAAGTCCACGATGCGGTTGATCGTCTCGGTGGCGTTGAGGGTGTGGAGCGTCGAGAAGACGAGGTGACCGGTTTCGGCGGCCATGAGTGCAGCGGACACGGTCTCCACGTCCCGCATCTCGCCGACCAGGATCACGTCCGGGTCCTGCCGCAGGACCACACGCATGGCGGAGGAGAAGGAGTCGGTGTCGAAGCCGACCTCGCGCTGGTCGATCGCGGCCAGGTCGTCGGTGTGGAGGTACTCCACCGGATCCTCGATGGTGACCACGTGACACGATCGGATGTGGTTGATGTGGTCGACCATGGCGGCCAGGGTGGTCGTCTTCCCCGAGCCGGTGGGCCCGGTCACCAGCACCAGGCCGCGCATCTCCTCGGCCAGGCGGTCGACCACTTTGGGCAGTCCGAGCTCTTCGACGGTGGCTGCATTGGGCCGGACCCGGCGCATGGCCAGGGCCACCGAGCCCCGCTGGTAGTACGCATTGACCCGGAAGCGGCCCGTGCTGGCCAGGCTGTAGGCGAAGTCGACCTCATGGCGCTCGTGGAAGGTGTTGATGACGTCCGGCAGCATGATCGACTCGGCGATCTGCTCGGTTTCGTCGGCGGTGAACGTCGGTTCGTCCTCGAGCGTCCGCAGTGCACCGGCCACTCGCATGCGCGGAGGCGCACCGGCCTTGATGTGCAGGTCCGAACCGTCGAGTTCGGCCAGCTGTACCAACAAACGATCGAGATCCGCTTTGTCCACGACAGACATCCTACGGGGAGTGGTCGCGCTTTGGCGAGGATACATTCCGGAGCCCTCGGCAACCGAGCAGGTCCTCCCGACGACGGGAAGCCCAGACCGTGGTCGGCCACGCAGTTGCTCCTCCGAGCGCGGCTACGGAGTAGGCGCCTTCTTCACTGGGCTCGGCGGACTCATGTTGTTCGACTTCGACGGTGAAGGAGGCGTGGCTGCCGGAGCCGACGGTCCCTTCGGGGAAGACGACGAACCGTCGCCCGAAGGGGAAGGCGTGGAGCTGCCCGTATCGGACTCGGTCCCGCTCGATTCCCCTGTCGATGCCGGCGAGGCGTCAGCACCACCCGAAGGGACTTTGCTCGCGCCGCCGGCCCGGCTGTCCGTCTTGTAGAAGCCGCTGCCCTTGAAGACGATCCCCACGTTGCCGAACACCTTTCGCACGGGTGCGCCGCAGGTGGGACAGGTGGTCAGCGGATCGTCGTGGAAGGACTGCACAACATCGAAGTTCCGGTCGCAGTCATCGCAGTGGTATTCGTAGGTTGGCAAGCGAGGTGTTCCTTCCGGTGCCTGAGCCGCGTCGATCTGGCAGTCTACTTGAGAGAGTGCCAATACCGTCCTGGTCCGCCGGCGTCCCGTACACTGGGGACCGTGATCAACGGGAATGCCCTGTGAGCGAACGTAGCCTGAGCCATCTCGACCCGTTCGGAGGCACCCGTATGGTCGATGTTTCGCCGAAGGAGGCCACCCACCGGAGAGCCTTGGCCCGATGCAGGGTGGCCATGAAGCCGGAGACGACGGCGAACGTGGCGAACAACGCCATCACCAAGGGCGACGTCCTGGCCGCCGCCCGGGTGGCGGGGATCCAGGCCGCCAAGCGAACGGCCGACCTGGTTCCGATGTGCCACCCCCTCCTGGTTGGG
Source organism: Acidimicrobiaceae bacterium (assembly GCA_003138855.1). Taxonomy (GTDB): domain Bacteria; phylum Actinomycetota; class Acidimicrobiia; order Acidimicrobiales; family RAAP-2; genus Bog-756. Next base: position 37,381 of record PLHF01000147.1, read on the forward strand.
AGCGTGCACGTCGATTTCACCATCGGTGACGACTACGTCGAAGTGGAGGCAAAGGTCGAGACGGTGGATCGGACCGGGGTCGAGATGGAGGCGATGACCGCATGCGCCATTGCCGCGCTGACCGTCTATGACATGTGCAAGACGGCCGACAGGACCATGAGCATCGGCCAACTCATGCTGTGGGAGAAGGCCGGTGGGAGTTCGGGCGTGTGGAAGCGGGATCCGCTGGCCTGAATGGTGCCGCCCGCGCCGCTACGGGAGGCCGGGCCTGGCTCCGAACGTGGCAGTGCGAAGCAGTGGGAGCAAAGGGCTATTTCGGGCGCCGGCTTCTCTTCTTCGGTCGAGTCGGCCTCGAAGGGAAGAGATAGGGGGAGATCGGGACGTCTGACGTGCTGCCCGATGGATCGGTCACCTCGCTGATGGCCGGAGGGGCGGCGGCGGTGGCCTCTCCGCGGACGCCCGTGGCTGTCGGACCGGATTCGCCGCCGGAATCGAAGGAGAGTATGTCCTTGACCATCGCCGCGTTCTCGGCGAAGTCGGCAGCCACCTTCGCCGATGGGGAGGAGGCGGCGCAGGAGGAGGCGGGCCGGGGGTGGGCGCCGGTGAACCGGCTTCGACCTTGCCTACGCGGCCGACAGAGTCCTCGTCGAGGGCGTCAGCGTCGTAGGTGTGGTCTTCACTCATCGATCTCGTGGGAACCTCTCTCGCGAACTTGGTGAGTTGGCAGATGAGGCAGTGGGCCCGGGTCTTGATCCCACGTGGTCCGGTGGATCCACGGTCCTCTGTCGGGCACGTCGGTGCTGCCGGCAGATGGCATCGCCGTCCCGATGCCCGCGAGGCACCGGTGCTTCCAGGGCATCGCCGATCGAATTTCCTGGTCGTGGAGATGGAAGGGAGTCAAGGGGATGAGGCGCTTGGGTGACGAGACAGCCCGGCCTCTCGACCGGTCCGGGTGGGACCGGGAGCAGCCACGGATCGGGAGCAGGACATGTCGAACGGAGCGGCCACCCTCATCTGCATCACCGCACCCTTGCGCACCCACCGGCGCCGAGGGTGCGGAGCTCAGCCGCGCACGGCTGAGCGAAGGTCCCTGAGCGAGAGTTCCGACGTCGCCTCGCCACCGCACTGGGCGCAGTGCTCGACATGGCGCCAACTCCGGAGCAGCCGAGTGCCCTCGGGATTGAGCAGCACGACGAACGACTCGGACAACGGGTCGATCTCGACGCCATAGCAGGGTTGCCATTCGGTCGACGCGGGACTCGTACGGTGGTTCGAGCCCTTGACGATGCGCCGGAAACGGGAATTCTGCATGTCGATTACCCACGTGCTGTGACATGACTCGATCACGATTTCATCCACGTCACCAGTATCCCACGAATTGGCGAGACCCAAAGTGCGGTTTGATGTCGGTTGGGTGACAGTTGCCAGCAGCGGGTGAAGGTCGTCCGGTGTGGTTCTGTGCGGAATCCTGCGGCTGGAGGCGATATGCCCACGTGGATCCGTGGGAAAGAGGCTCAGGTGCGATCGAGAACCGTTGCTGGAACCCATATCTCAACGGTGGTGCCTGTTCCTTCTCCTGAGTGGACGACCAGACGCGAGCCGATTAGGTGGGCACGCTCGTTCATTCCGGACAAGCCGAGGCCTTGACCTGAACCCCCTGCGGAATGGTTCGATGTGTCGAAACCCACGCCGTCGTCCTTCACCGACAGCCTCAGCCCTCCTGACTCGAACTGCAAGTCAATGGCCACCCGTTCGGCTGCGGCATGTCGTTCGACATTGGACAGGGCTTCCTGGGCGATGCGGAAGATGGCCAACTCGACGGTCGGGGACAGCCTCCGAGCCGATCCGGTGACGGCGAACGCGCTCTCGAACTGCTCGCGCTCTGCAGCCTCGGTGAGCAGCTGGTTGATCGACGCCATTAGGCCGAGGTCGTCGAGGATGCTCGGTCGCAGGCCACGTGCTATCGAGCGCAGCTCTGCGACCGAGTCCTCGACGATGACGCGGAGGTCGGAGAGTGCGAGCGCGCCTTGACGCCCTTCGGCCGCTGCTGCCTCGACGGAGTCGATCTGCCGACAGAGGTGGATGAGGGTCTGCAGAGGTCCGTCATGGAGCTCCTGTGCGATATGACGCCGTTCCTCCTCCTGGCCCAGGACGACGCGCGCGGCGTACGCCTCCATCAGGTCGTGGCGGCGGGTTTCCGCGGTGACGTCTTCGAAGACCACCTGCATCCGTCGATCGGCGTCCGACCCGCCGAGCGTGGTGGCAGTCGGGCGAAAGAGCACCGATCGGCCATCCACCTCGAACGGAACCGGCTCGACCCTCTCGTCCTCGGGGAGATCGTCCTCGTGTCCGTGGGCAGAGGGTGTCGGCGCGGAGAGCAGTCGAGCGAGGACGTAGGCTGCGGCCTGCGGGCCGATCAGGTCAACCAAGCGGACGGCGTCGGATGGCGATCGGTCTCCGGCGCCGATCGTTCGGTTCGCAGGGACCGCCGCACCGAATGCCCGCTCTGCGGAGGCGTTGGCCTCCGCCACACATCCGTTCCCGTCAATGATCAGGATCGGCGCCTGATTCGAATCGAAAAGGTCGCGATAGAGGGCCTCGGCGCTGAGATGGGCCTCTCGGGCGGATTCGGCGAGCAGCCGGGCCTCGCGTTCGGCAGTCACCCGCTGACCGATCAGGTAGGCCAGGGTGTCGAGGAGGACGATCTGCATCAGCTCGGCCCACGCTGCGACATAGTCGTGGGCACCGGAGGCGGAGACGAACCGGGGAATAGCCAGCAAGGTGACCCAACCCGCGGTGATGATCGAGCCTTGGAGCCCGTAGTTGAGAGCGGCATAGACCACCGGAACGAGGAAGAGGGCCATCGTCGAGAACTCGACGGCAAGCGACGTGATGTCAAGGTGAAAGGCCACCGTGACGGCGAGACGTATGAGGTAGAGCGCCAGGACGACGAGTTGGAGGACCCAGAACCGCGAATTCGCCCACGGGCCGGCCCTGGTGGCGGTCTGGTCGACTTGTCCCCCCGGAGCAGCAATCTCGCTCTGGACAGCGTCACCACTTCGTAAAGAGGCACCGTCGGCTGCGGCTGCGGCTGCGGCTGCGGCTGCGGCCGGGACGGAGTCGGTGACGGAGTGCTGACCTCCCGATGGGTCCGGCCCGATCATTGAGCTGCGCCGGGACCGTCTGGCTGCTCCCTGGCGAACAGGCTGTTGGCCAGTGCGAAGTGGACCAGTTCGGTCCGCGACGTCGTTCCGAGCTTGTCGAACACGTGATTGAGGTGGCCTTCGACCGTTCGGGGGCTGATCCCGAGCTGGTGGGCGATGGCCTTGTTGGACATGCCTCTGGCGACCAGTCGCACGACCTCCTGCTCCCTCGCAGTCAGTCGGGGAGAGTCGTCGCTCGACACCGACTCAGCTGCCTTCTCGCCGCGCCAGGCAGCCGGCGAGCCCGTCAGGCCGGTGCCATCACAGGCATCCCTGATGGAGCGGACCAGCTCATCGCTGGGCATGGTCTTCAGGAGGTAGCCGGAAACACCGGCGGCAAGTGATTCCCTGACGTAGTGCTCGTCGTCGTAGGCACTCAGGATCAATACGGTCATCGACGGGCGCTCCGCCACGATCTGGCGTGCCAGATCGATGCCGTTGATGGTCGGCAGTCGGATGTCGACCAACACGACGTCAGGCTCGGTGTCGGCGATCACCCTGAGGGCTGCTTCGCCGTCTTCGGCCTCGCCGACCACCGTGAATCCGGAGGTCTCCTCGAGAATGCGCCGTGTTCCCGTGCGGAGCAGCTCATGGTCGTCCACCACCACTACCCGGTGAGGTTCCAGAGCCTGGGTGCGCGGGGAGGAGTCGGAGGACTCGGACGGTGGGGGGACCGCGTGAGAACCGTGAGGGTCGACGATGCTCATCAGGCCATCGTAGGTTCGTCACCGCCCCGCAATGAGGGACACTGCCATGGCCGCTGCGAGCGCCGACACCAGCGGAGTGGCCAGTACCGGATGGGGATTCCGCCCCCCACCCACCGCTGGCGCGCCTGCTCCGGACCTCTGACGGGTCGAGAGCCAGGTGCCCACCATGCAGAGGAAGAAGACGGCGATCCAGGCACCTGCGCCGACCGCGGTGGGGACGAGGCCCAGGCCACCGGCCCAGCACCCGGCAAGCAGGAGCGCACTGCGACCGTGCCCACGGGGATCCACGGTCTGGGGATCCCTCGAGCGAAGTGCGCCATAGGCAATCACGGCCACAACGGTTCCGATCAGGGAACCGGTCACGATCCTCCAGTGGTGGGGCCAACCGGCCCCGATGAGAATGACGGCCTGCCCCAAACCGGTGGCGACAGCCGCGACGGAGAGGGGGGCGCGTTGTCCGCCATACTCGATCAGTCCGACAGCGATCATCCCGGCGGCCAGCGCGCAGTAGCCGGCGGAGACGAGCGTTCCGTGCCAACCCCAAGTGACCAGGGAGAAGACGGTTCCAGTGGCCAGTTCCACCAACGGATAGCGCGCCGAGATCGGCTGGCGGCAGGTCCGGCACCGGCCCCGAAGGAGCGCCCACGAAACGACCGGCACGTTCTCCCACCACTTCAATTGGCGCTCGCAGGTGGGGCAGAACGAGCGGGGAGCGGCAACGGAGAGGCCCAGCGGAGCCCGGTAGATCACGACGTTCAAGAACGATCCGACGAACAACCCCACCACTCCGGCCAGGGGAATCGCCTCCGCCAGCAGCGGGAAGCCGTCAGGACTCATGTCGCCCATTCAACAGCCCACGGACGGCCCCGGAGTGCCGGCGGGCGGGCCGTCGCTGGTGTGGACCGCGGAAGAACCGTCTTGACCAGGGAGTATCTGGCCACGCGCCCTGGCGAAGCGCTCGTCCGCAGCGCCGAATCTCCCGAGCCACCGCGCCGGCCACCCGCGTGGATGCCCACTCGTGCGGCCGGACGGTTGAGTTAAACACCGTCCCGGTGGGACACTTGGAGTAAGGGCGTGGTCGGCAACCCCGGCGCTCCCTCGCATGGCACTTGGGGCAAGGATGGAAGGGGCCGGTGCAGTGGCTGTCGCAGGCATCGGCCCTCGGCGGGCAGAACAACTCGATTCGGGTTCAATGTCGGCGGCAAGTCTGCCGATGATGACGTCATGAGCGACGTCGATGCCATCCGGAGCATGGCGAGCGAGCACGACCTCGAGTTCGTGGATCTCGATACCTACGGGGTCGATCCCGCCGCGGGTGAGATCCTCCCCGCCCAGGTGGCACGGCGGCACCATGTGGTGGCCGTCAAGCGCAAGTTCGGCACTCCTGTCATCGCCACCTCCGACCCTGACGATCTGTATGCCCAGGATTCGGTCCGAGCCTCGATCGGGCGTGACTTCATCTCCGTGGTGGCCGTGCCGGAGCAGATCGGTCACCGCCTGGACCGGCTGTTCGGGGCCGAGACCGAGGATGGGGCGCCCGATGATGGACGGGATGACTCCCTACCTACCCCGACTTCCGAGCAGGCCGATGCGGGAATCGCCGGGCCCGTCGTCGAAAGCCTGTGGCCGGAGGTATCCACTGACGACGCGCCTTTGTTCTCATCCCCTGATGAGTCCGGTGGCAACGAGTACGCAGAAGAGGCGCCGGCGGTCGATCGGTCCGCCAACGGCAGCGCGTACGCAGAAGAGGCGACGGTGGCCGATGAGTCCGTCAACGGCAACGGGTACGCAGAAGAGGGGCCGGCGGCCGATGAGCCCGGCGGCAACGGGTACGCAGAAGAGGCGCCGGCGGCCGATCGGTCCGCCAGCGGCCACGGGCGCAGAGGAAAGAAGGCCGACCGCAAGGCACGTGCCGAAACGAGCCCGGATGAGGCCGTTGAGTCGCCCGACGCACGGGACTGGCAGGACTTCGCCGTGATACCGCAGTTCGATGATGCGGTCGATGGGCTGGTGGACGTAGACAATGGGCTGGCGGAAGGAGACGATGCCGGCCACGAAGGGGAGGCCGGTGCCTCGGACGGTCCGTTCGGAGCTCTCGTCCCGTTCGCCGAGCCCACGGATGATGGGCCGGCCGTCGGTACCTCCGGCCCGCTGGAGCAGGTCGCCCCTCTGGAGGTGCTGAGCGACGCAGTGGCGAGCCTCGAACCGACCACGAGCGAACTTCCCGGCGCCGAACCTGACGTGATCGGTGACGATGCACATGTGGGCGACGGAAGGGACTTCACGGCCGACGAGTTGGTCGAGCTGGCCCTGTCGGTGCATGGAGGTGACGTGCAGCCGAGTGACGTGCAGCCGAGTACGGACTCGACGACATTGGCGGCGGATCTGGTGGCCGAAGCGGTGGCGACCTACCAGGAACAGCACAGCGACGAGCAGAACGACGACGTCGCCGGGGAAGAGGGAGCGACGGCCACGGCACCGTTCCCACCGTTAGCAAAGTCCCTGGTGGACGGCGACAGAGTCTCACTCGAGGAAATGGAGACGGTGCTCGAGGAGCATCGCGAGTCGGGCCAGAGCGTTGCGCGTATCCTCACCGCCCGGAAACTGGTCACCGAGGCCGACCTCATGTGGGGAATGGCCCAGGAGATGGGACTCGACTTCGTCGACCTCGACACCGTCGGAATCGATTTTGCCGAGGCCGGGACCATTCCCGAGGCCACCGCCCGATATCACAACGTGGTGGTCATCGGCAACGAAAACGGGACCCCTGTCGTGGCTGCATCGAATCCCACCGATGTCTTCGCCATGGACGATCTCCGCACCATCATCGGGCGTCCCTTCGTCGTCGTCGTCGCCACGCGCACGCAGATCAGCGCCTACATCGGGCGGGTGTTCAACAGCGGCGGCGACGCGGCCGACATGGCCATGGAGGCTTCGCTCGGCTTCGACGGCACCAACCAGGAGCCCGGCGTTGACGATATCCAGGCAGTCACCGAAGAAGCTCCGATCGTCCGGTACGTCAACCTGCTCATCCTGCAGGCGCTGAACGAGCGCGCGTCGGACATACACGTCGAGCCGACGGACACCGATCTCCGGATCCGTTATCGGATCGACGGGGTGCTGCATGACGTCTCGGCCGCGCCGCGGTCGATCTCCGCTGCGGTGACCACCCGGCTGAAGGTGATGGCCGACCTGAACGTGGCCGAACACCGCATACCCCAGGACGGACGCATCTCGCTCAATGTGGGGAGCAAGGGCATCGACCTTCGTATGGCCACCCTCCCGACCATCCACGGCGAGAAGGTCGTGATGCGGGTGCTCGACAAGTCGAGCGTCGTGCTCGGCTTTGCCGATCTCGGCTTCGACGAGGATCTCCTGAAGACCTACGAGGGCATCTACACCAAGCCGTACGGGACCATTCTGGTCACAGGGCCCACCGGGTCGGGCAAGTCCACCACTCTGTACACCACGCTGACCGCCCTCAACACACCGGCGAAGAACATCATCACCGTCGAGGACCCGGTCGAGCTACAGCTGAAGGGTGTCAACCAGGTGCAGCTCAATGTGAAGGCCGGCCTCACTTTTGCGTCGGCCCTGAGGTCGATCCTCCGTTCGGACCCGGACATCGTCCTGGTGGGGGAGATCCGCGACAAGGAGACCGCGGTCATTGCCATCGAGGCGGCACTGACCGGTCACATGGTGCTTGCCACCCTGCACACCAACAGCGCTGCCGCCACTCCGATGCGGCTGATCGAGATGGGGCTCGAGCCGTTTCTGGTGACATCATCGCTGTCGGGTGTGCTGGCCCAACGGCTGGCCCGACGGCTGTGCCTGCACTGCAAAGAGGCCTACGAGCCGACCGAGGTCGACATCGCAGCAGCAGGTTGGTCACTCGCAGAGGTGGAGGCCGTCGGAGGAATGTCCAAGGTGTACCGCGCCGTCGGGTGCTCTGCGTGCGCCAACACCGGGTACCGGGGTCGCAAGGCGCTGGCCGAGCTGATGCCGATGACCGAAGAGATCGAGCGCTCGATAATCGAAGGAGGATCGGTGGACGATATCCATAGGCTCGCGGTGACCCAGGGGATGATGACCCTCCGTCAGAGCGGGCTCCGCAAGGCAATCGAGGGAGAAACCACCCTCGAAGAAGTCCTCCGGGTGGTCGCATGAGCCCGGTGACCGCAGAAGAACGCATCGAGTGGTCGACGCGCCTGGCCCAGTCCCTTGTGCAGGACGGGTACGACACCGAGGCCAACCTGGCCCCATTGGTGGCCGAAGCGCGTGCCACAGGGCAGAACCTGGCGTCGTTGTTGATCCGCAGGAGACTCGCCATTCCGGGGGTCGTGGTCGGTTCCCTGGCCCGCATGGCCCAGTTGCCGGCCATCGACCTGGCGGCCATGACGCCGAGCCCGGATGCCATTGCGGCGATGCCCTCAGCGGTGGCACATGAGTACGGGGCCGTCGCGCTCCAGCTCGATGGCGGCGTGCTGGCCGTCGCTTTCGGCGAGCCGCCTTCCCCGCAGGATGTGGAGACGCTGGCGTCGAGGATCGGTCACCGCGTCAGTCCCGTGCTGGCGGACCCGGTGCTCATTGCGTGGTACCTGGAGGCCGACGACGGCTCGGCTGGGCGCCCACCCGGGCCGATCCCCGCATCGCCATTGGTCGATCCCAACAGCGATTCGCGCAGCGAAAGCAGTGCTCCGACCCGTGAGCAACTGCTCGAGGAGGGCATTCCGGCCACGGCCACACGTGGGGACGTACCCCTGCACATCGACGACCTGCTGCGCTACGCGGTGTCCGTCGGGGCATCGGACCTCCATCTGACGGCAGCGATGCCCGGTTCCATCCGGTTGCATGGCGCCATGCGCCAGGTCGAAGGCTGCCCCGTGCTCGACAACGAGACCATCCGGAACATGGTCTTCGGAATCCTCCCGGCCTCTCAGCGTGAGCGCTTCGAGGAAGAGCACGAACTCGACACCTCGCACTCCATCGCCGGCGTCGGCAGATTCCGCGTCAATGTCTCCCTGCAGCGAGGGACGGTGGCTGCTGCCCTCCGGCCGATTCCCCATGAGATGCCGGAGTTCGACACGCTCGGCCTTCCCGATTCGATCAAGGCGTTCACCGAGCTTCGGCGCGGCCTGGTGCTTGTCACCGGTCCGACTGGCTCGGGAAAGTCGACCACGCTGGCATCATTGGTCGACATCATCAACCGGACCAAGCCGCTGCACATCGTCACGGTGGAAGACCCGATCGAGTTCCTGCACGATCACAAGCGCTCGATCATCACCCAACGGGAGGTCGGCGAGGACACCAAGTCGTTTTCCGAGGCACTGCGGCGGGTGCTCCGCCAGGACCCTGACGTCATCCTGGTGGGCGAGCTGCGTGACCTCGAGACCATTTCGATGGCGTTGACCGCGGCAGAAACCGGCCACCTGGTGTTTGCGACCCTGCACACCCAGGATGCGCCCCAGACCGTCGACCGGGTGATCGACGTCTTCCCCACCACCCAGCAGGAGCAGATCAGGGTGATGCTGGCCTCAACGCTCGAGGGCGTGGTCACCCAGCAGTTGGTGGTCAACAGCGAGGGCACGGGACGGATCCCCTGTGCGGAGGTGCTCATGTGCACCTCCGCCATCCGGAACCTGATCCGCCAGGCGAAGACGCATCAGATCTACTCGGTGATGCAGGTCGGCGCGTCCTTCGGCATGCAGACCATGGACCAGGGATTGGCGAAGCTGGTGAAGGACGGTCTGATCTCGGAGAGCATCGCCTACGACCGTTCCTCGAACGAGGAAGACCTACGGAACCACCTCAACTCGTGATTGATCCCATCCATTTCATCGACAGACGAAGCGGGGCGTTGTGGCACTGACATTCGAATACAAGGTCCGGGACAAGGCCGGCGGCCTGGTCGAGGGACAGCTCGATGGCGACAGCATGGCGCTTGTCGTTCGGCGACTTCGCGAGATGGGCTACATGCCCATCTCGGTCACACCCAAGTCGGCCGTCAACCTGAAGACCGAGATCAAGATCCCCGGGCTGTCCGATCGCATCAAGCTACGCGAGGTTGCCGTGGTGACCCGCCAGCTCGCCACCATGGTCGACTCCGGTCTTTCGGTGGTCCGGTCGCTGGGCATCCTCGCGTCCCAGGTGGAGAACCCGGCGTTCGCACGGATCCTCGGTGAAGTCCGACTCGACCTCGAACACGGATCCTCGTTGTCGGCGGCCTGTGCCAAGCATCCCAAGGCATTCTCGGAGCTGTTCTGCACACTCGTCCAGGCCGGAGAAGTCGGCGGTAACCTCGACGAAGTCCTCGGGAGCCTGGCCGATACCATCGAGAAGCAGGCCCAGCTCAACCGCACCATCCGATCGGCAATGACCTATCCGACCGTCGTGTTGAGCGTCATGGTGATCATCTTCACCGCCATGATCGTCTTCATCGTTCCGGTGTTCCAGAACCTCTTCGCGTCGCTGGGGGGGAAGCTCCCGCTTCCCACGCGCATCCTGATCACGATCTCGAAGATCATGACCAGCATCTGGATAGTGGTCATCATCGCGGTCGTCATCGGAGCCGTCATCGGGCTGAGGAAGTGGATCGCCACCGAGGACGGACGGCGGAGGTGGGACCGGTGGATGCTGAAGCCGCCCGTCTTCGGTCCACTGTTCCACAAAGTGGCGCTGGCCCGGGTGACCGGCACGCTGTCCTCTTTGATCAGCTCCGGCGTCCCGATTCTCGAGTCGTTGGACATCTGTGCCGAAACCGCCGGCAACGTCACCGTGGGTGACGTGCTCCGCGAGGCGAAGAACGGCGTGCGAGAGGGCAGGCCGCTCGCCGACCCCCTCCGTGAGCACGAGGATGTCATCCCCACCCTGGTGGTGCAGATGGTCGAGGTCGGCGAGCAGACCGGTGCGCTGGACGGCATGCTGAAGAAGGTGGGCGAGTTCTACGATCAGGAGGTCGAGGTGACGGTCAACAACCTCACCGCCCTGCTCGAGCCCCTGTTGACGGTGGTGATGGGGATCGGCGTCGGCGCAATGGTCATCTCGTTGTACCTGCCGATGTTCAGCTACATCACCCTCATCCACAACTGACCTGCGACTCATGTGAGCGGGCGAACGACCCTGCCTATTTAGGCTGTCATCGGCGAGGCGAAGCTCAGGATCGGGTCCCAGATGCAACCGATTCTGAGAGCGCATGGCACCCATTGCGCAATGTCGCGATCCACTGGTATCTTACTAATTGGGCATGAATGGCTCTGCAATATGCGGAGCCGGTGAAATGACGGGGGCAGCCGGCATGTTTCGTAGCGAATTGAGTTCGCGCGATCAAATAGGCATTGGAGCGCGCTCTGTCTACGCGCCTGCCGACCGTGGGCACTGGCCAACGGGAGCGCGTGCCTTTCTCCCCCCGGATACTGCGCCTGCGATGAACGCCCGAGGTCTGGGCGTCGGCGCTGTCCTTCCAGGCGCCCCAATGATGAATCGTGACGTGAAGGGAATCACCAACAAACCCTAAAGTCACGCCGTCGTCGGGACGATAGCAACACCGGATACCAGTCCGGTATCCGTACATTGATGCATCAATACTCATGAGGAGGCAGGAAATGTTTTCATCCGCGATTCAGCGCCTGAATGACAGGCGTGACGCTGCGGGGGAAATCGGTGAAGATGCCGGTTTCACCCTCATCGAGCTCATGGTCGTTCTGTTGATCATGGCCATTCTGCTTGCCATCGCCATCCCGACGTTCCTTGGGGTGACGAAGTCGGCGAACGACCGTGCCGCGCAGTCCAACCTGAACACGGCCATTGTGAATGCCAAGGCGGCCTACCAGACCAACAGCCAGAGCTACAGCGGGATCAATGCCGCGACGCTGTCATCTGCGGAGCCCAGCCTGAGCTTCGTGCTCGCCACGGTGGCCGGGGCGACAGGCTCTTCGACCGCCTCGGGTACGGTCGCCATCGCGATTTCGTCGACCAGCGACGCCGTCGCCCTGGCCAGCTACTCGTCCTCGAAGAACTGCTGGTATGAGATCGACAACACGTCGGGCTCAACCTCGACCACGGCTCCCTGGAATGCTACGGGGACCAGTGCCGCCACCTACAAGACCACCGCGGTGACCGGTAGTGCCGTGTCGGTCACTTGGCCGGACACGGCTGGCACATGGTATGCCGAGGTCAAGAACGATGCCACGACAGCCGACTGCAACCCGTTTGCACCTGTGGCCGGTGTTGGATCGTTCTACACCATCAGCAACACGGCGTTCCCGCAACTCTGATTCTGGAGTTGTCCGCCGGACAGTTCGCTTGTCGGACTGCCTGAGTACCGCAGTGACAGTGTCCCCTCCCGGATGGGAGGGGACACTGTCGTTTTCGGCCAGGCGTCGCCGGTCGGAGTCGAGCAGTCCTCCCGCGTGCTGGTAGTGCGGTGGGACAGGGGCGCCGGTGAACCGGGGGTGAGTTCTCAAGATGCCGCCTCCGGGTAACGATGATAGGGAGTGGCCTCGACACAGACAACGGTGGCCCCGAGCGGAGCGGACCACGATCCGCGCGCGGAAGACCATCTGATCCAAGGGGCTGCGGGTGCGTCGCGGACGTCACTTGCCGCCAGCCTGGCTCGCCGGAAGTGGCCGCTGGCCACCATGGTGCTCATGGTGGGAATCGGCATCTTGTTCATGCTCGGCTGGGACCCACTGGTCCATCACGTCGGCTTGTGGGACACGGGAACGGACCTGTGGGGAATCTTCCGCGGGGCGCACTCCGTGGCGTTGGGCTTTCTCGGTGGGATCTACCTCCCCGCAAACGGGGTCGTCGCGTTCCCGGGGGTTCCGGTCATCCTGGCGCCGGTGGCCATGCTCGGAGACTCCCTGCACCTGACGGAGGCGGCGGCCCTCGTGGCGCACCCGACCGTGGCGCTGATCCTGCAGCCCGTCGAGCTCCTGTTGGCCTCCACCGTGGTCTTCGCCGCCGATGCATTGGCTGAGCGGCTGCAGGTGGGCAACGGCCGCAGGATCTCTCTCTGCTTCCTTGTCGCGATCATCGCCTGGCCGACGGCAGCGATCTGGGGACATGCCGAAGACGCTTTGGCGATGACGTTCACCATGTACGCCATGGTGGCACTTCTCGATCGGAGGTGGTCGGGGTGCGGATGGTTGCTCGGATGCGGGATCGTCATCCAGCCCCTGGTGGCACTGACTCTTCCGCTGTTCATCGGGGCGGCGCCCCCCGGCCGGCGGCTGCTGCTCGCCGTGCGGTCGGCGGCACTCTCGGTCGTACTGGTGGGAGTGGCATTCGTCGGCAACGCGGCGGGCACCTATCGCCAGCTGGTAACGCAGCCGACCCCGCCATCGGTGAACCACCCGACCCCGTGGATGGCGCTGGCGCCGAAGGTCACCTCCGGGGGAATGCAGACGATCCGACAGGTAATCCGCCTGTCTGGCCGCGGAGTGCCGGCGTTCACCGTGGTGACCTCTACGGTCCACCCCGTGGTCGAAGTGGCCGGTGGACCGGGACGCTTGATCGACGTCGCCGTGGCGCTCCTGCTCGGCCTTTACGTGTGGCGGCGGCCGCAGCACGCGGTGCGGCTCTTGTGGTTGGTGGCGGTGATTCTCGCCTCGCGATGCTTCTTCGAGGCGGTCATGACCCCGTACTACATCGCTCCGCCGTTGTTCCTCGGGCTGGTGCTGGCTGCCCGCCAGGGTGCCAAGCGCTTCTGGGCGGCAGCGGTGATTGCCATCGAAATCACCGTCTTCGCCTATCACCATCTGAATCCATGGGTGTGGTGGGTGCCCGTCGTGGCCGGCCTGGCTGCAGTCCTGGCCCTCGGCTACCCCAGCGATGTGTCCGAAGCGGTCGGGTCGCCGGCGGAAGCCCCTCCCGAGCCCACGTCCCCCGGTCTGGAAGTCGAGCCACGGTGGCCGACCCGGCACGTGGAGCCCGCTCTGCAGAGGTAGCCCTGTCGCAGAGTGATCCTGGCGGCCCGGCACGGCGTGCTCCGGCCCGGCCATCGACATCGGCGTCCTACAGCGGCCCCACGGTGTGCTTGCGCCCGGGCAGCGTCTCCCTCGTCGTCTCCAGCACTGCCAATGCGTCGGCCACCACGGCACGGGTGTCCCCGGGGTCGATCACCGCGTCGACGAAGCCCCGCTCCGCGGCCTGCCACGGGGTGAGGAAGCGCTCGGAGTACTCGGCCTGCAGGGTCTCACGCTCCTCGCGGCCGGCCGTGCGGTGGAGGATCTGCACCGCTCCCTCTGCCCCCATGACGGCGATCTCGGCCCCCGGCCATGCGAAGCAGAGGTCGTTGCCCAGCCCCTTGGAGTCCATCACGATGTAGGCCCCTCCGAAGGCCTTGCGCAGGATCACGCACACCCGGGGCACGGTGGCCTCGGCATAGGCGAAGGCCAGCTCGGCTCCGTGGCGGATCATCCCCCTCCACTCGAGGTCCTTGCCCGGCAGGAACCCCGGGGTGTCCACCAGCGTCACCAGCGGCAGGTTGAAGGCATCGCAGAAACGGACGAAGCGGGCGCCCTTCTGCGATGCGGCGATGTCCAGCGTCCCGGCCAGGGCCTGGGGCTGATTGGCCACGAAGCCCACGGTCCGGCCGGCGATACGCCCGAGCGCGGTCACCAGCTGCGGCGACCACCTGGTCCACAGCTCGGTCACCTCATGGTCGTCCGACAGGGCAGCAGCCACCCGGCGCACGTCGTAGGAGCTGGTGGCCCGGGTCGGCATGATGTCCCGCAGCTCTCCGGCATCCCGATCGGGCGGATCGTCGGTCGGGCCCAGGGGAGCCAGCTCGTCGGCGTTGGCCGGGAGCAGCCCCAACAGGTGGTCCACATGGGCGAGGGCGTCCGGCTCGGTGGCCGCCTCGACGGTGCACAGGCCGCTGGAGCGGGCGTGCATGGCGGTTCCACCGAGCTGGTGGATCCCGATGCGCACCCCGGTGAACTGCTCGACCATGGCGGGCCCGGACACGAAGGCGAAGGCATCACTGGTCATGACCACCAGGTCGGCCAGACCGAGGAGGAATGCCGGTCCCGAGATGGCAGGGCCGGTCACCACCACGACGACGGGCACCGCGCCCGAGCACTTGGTCAGCGCCCGGGCGGCCTGCCCCCACCCGTGCAACGAGACGACACCCTCGGACACGTCGGCACCGCTGGAGGCCAGCACCAGCACGATCGGGATCCGGAGAGTCAGGGCGGTGCGAGCGGCCACCCGGATGGTCTCCCCGTCCTCGAACGAGAGCGCCCCTCGTCGGATGGCGGACACCGAGCGGACCACCATCGCCGGCCTGCCGCCGAGCTTCTCGACGCCGGCCCGGATGGTTCCGGGCACCAGTCGACGAAAGATCGGCGCGGCGGGCGCTTCGAGGGTCACCGCCCCATGCTACGGATGCATCGGGGCCATTGTGGGGTTCTGCCGTTGGTGACCATCAGCGGGGTCGATCGCCGTCGGGCGGTTCGCCGTCGGGCGGTTCGAGGCGGGGCCGCGAGGGCGTCGAGGGATCCGATCCGTTGGGGGCCTCCGGAGCAGGACCACCCGGGAGAACGCGGGCCCGTGGCTCCTGGGCCAAGGGCTGCCCGGAGGGCGAGGGGGTGGATCGCCTCTTGGCGGGGCGGCGGTCGGCCCGCTCGAAATGCCGCTCCACGTCCGCCCACCGCAGCGGTTCCTCCTGCCCGTACTCGTCGTCGGACAGGGGCGCCCGGGCCAGCGCCACCCCCCCGACGCTCAGCAGCACTAACAGCATGGTGAGTTTGGAGACGAACCCGGCGATCTGCTGGTCGTTGAGGGGGCGGAGCCCGATGGCCGCCCGGGAGTCGGCGAACGCCCCGTACAGGGGATGGACGGAGAGGATGAGGGCGAATGAGAGGAACGCGGGGATCACTGCCTGGCCCACCAGGTACGCGAGTTGCACCACCGGTCTCAACCGGGGGATGCCCGGAACCCTGCCGAGCACCGGCAGCCAGAGCACCAGGCCGGCGGCGACCATGGCCATGTCGAGGAGGCCCCGGGCGAGGGCGGAGGACGACTGGGCCTGCACCAGCCAGGTGGTCATCGATCCGACCAGCACGACGGTCACGGTGGCGATGGCCACCGGGGGCCGCTGGAGGCGGATCAGCAGTCGGTCCACCGGAGCGGGGCGGGTGAGCCACTGGATGACGTCGTAGGGCAGGCCACACAGGAGCATCGGTGCCACCGCCAGCACGAGGATCAGCCGCTGGATGACCAGGGTGGTGAGGGACCAGTGGGCGGCCAGATCGGCCAGGGGCCAGGTGAGCGCGACCACCGAGGCCCCGAGAGCTCCGGCGAAGGCACCGATCTGTCGCCGTGCCCAGGGGATCGGTCGTGCGCTGCGGGCCAGGAGCTGCCGGTGGCCCACCGCCACCAGCACCGCCAGGGAGGTGAGGACCGCCCAGGTGACCAGGTGAGGATCCCAGGCGTAGGGCGGCGTTGCGGGGTGCACGTTCAGAATCCGGCCGCGTGCGCTCTAGATTGATGACGATGCCACACCCCGATCGGCTCGAGAGGGTCACCGACCTGCTGCTGGTCCTCCTCGATACGCCGCGCCCGCTGAGTCTGCGCGACATCGCCCATCGGGTACCGGGGTACCCCGAGGGCCACGACGCCAGGCGACAGGCCTTCGAGCGCGACAAGCGGTTGTTGCGGGACGAAGGCATCCCCGTGCTGGTGGTTCCGATCGGCGGGGAGGACCAGCTGGGATACCGCGTCGATCGGGACTCCTACTTCCTTCCGGACCTCGGACTGGAGGAGGAGGAGCAAGCGGCGTTGAACCTGGCCGTCGCCGGTGTCCACCTGGGCGAGCCTATCGGCCGTGACGCCCTGATGAAGCTGGGCGTCGGCGGGGAGTCGCCGCTCGGCACGGGCGCCGCGCCACTGGTGGACCTGCCGTCGGTGGACGGGCTGCCCGCCCTTCCTGCGCTGTTCGACGCCTTGCGTCAGAGCGCGGTGGTGGCCTTCGACTATCGGGGGGAACGACGCCACGTGGACCTGGCCGGTATCCGGTTCCGGCGGGGACATTGGTATGCGGTCGGGTTCGACCGCGACCGTGGGGAGGCGAGGACCTTCCGGGTCGACCGCTTCGACGGTCCGCTGGAGGTCGGCGATCCGTCGTCCTCGCAGCTGCCCGCCGGATTCGATGTCGATGCAGAGTTCGCCCGCGACCCGTGGCGGTTCGGTGGGGGGGACGAGGTCGAGGTCGACGTGCTGGTCGACGGGGCGGAGTCCGGCCGGGTGATCTCTGAGTTGGGGACCGAGTCCGTGGTCGAGCATCGCGAGGACGGTGCGGCGGTGGTGAGGCTGTCGGTCACCGACCAGGATGCCCTGATCTCCTGGGTGCTCGACCTCCTCGACCATGCCGAGGTGCTGGCTCCGGCATCGGTGCGGGCCGCCGTGGTGGAGCGTCTGGACGCATGCGTGGCCGAAGGCAGTGGGCAGGCATGGTGAGCAGGCCCCCGGACACCGCAGGCCGCCTGCGACGGCTGCTGGCCATCTTGGCCTGGTTGGCCCAGGAGGGCGAAGTGCCGATCGAAGAGGTGGCCACCCGGTTCGATCTCACACCAGGTGCGCTGGTCACCGAACTGGAGATGGCCGCGTGCTGCGGCGTGCCCCCGTACACGCCCGACCAGCTGATGGAGATCGTGGTCACCGACACCACCGTGTCGACCCGGCCGGGCACGGCGCTGGCCCGCCCGCGGCGGCTCAGCCCCCCCGAGGGGTTCGCACTGGCCGCATCGGCACGCGCCCTGCTGGCCGTTCCGGGGAGCGACGAGGACGGGGCGCTGTCGAGGGCACTGGCCAAGCTCGACCGCGCCCTCGGGGGTGCAGGGATCGACGTGGAGCTCGACGCCCCACCTCTGCTGGCCGTGGTCCGATCGGCGGTCGATGACGGTCGCCGGCTCGCAATCTCCTACTACTCGGCCTCCACCGATCGGGTCACCGACCGCACGATCGCGCCCGAGCGGTTGTTCGCTTCCGAGGGCCACTGGTACGTCGACGCCTGGTGCGCCACCGCAGGGGACGTGCGCAGGTTCCGGGTGGACCGCATCAGCGCTGCCGAACCGGTGGAGGGTGCCGATCGGCCCGCCGGCCCCCACCCCGGGGTCCCGGCCGACCGGGGGGTCGAGGGCACGCCCGGTGGTTCGCTGCCCACCGGGGCCGGCCCGGAGCCACTCGAGCAGCCTGTGTCGTTCGGGGCATTCGTCCCCGGGCCCGACCACCGACGGGTACGGCTCTCCCTCGATCCGTCGTCGGCCTGGCTGGTGGAGTCGATTCCGTCCGCGGGACAGTCGACGACGGTGGGCGGCCGCATCGAGTTGGAGCTCTTCGTGGGCGGGGAGGCGTGGCTGGAGCGACTGCTCCTCCGACTGGGCCCCGATGCGCAGGTCATCGATCCACCCGAGGCCCGGGCGTTGGCCGCCGCCGCGGCAACCCGGATCCTGCGGCGCTACCAGAGCACGAAATAGCAGGAGGAGTACGGAGATCGATTGTAGGTAGAGGCACGGAACCGGGGTCTTCTCGGTCTTCTGACCGGGGCGCTCGCCCTCGATCCGAACCGGTCTCTTCTCTTCGTGGCGGTTGACCGGGTCGGCGCAGCTTCTCCAGGTACTCGGCGGCTGCCTCGTCGTCTGGCAGCTCCTCGGCAAGCTCGGTGACAGTGTTCCGTGGCATAGATCTGTTCTGTGCCGGTCGGGTGGGTCTGTCGAGTTACACAGCGCCGTCGGGCCCGGAGGTCTCCGGCCGTGGTGGACGAGCAGTGCTGAAGGTGCATGTCGTGCGGGAGGGCGGCCACGGCTACTACGTCGACGATCTCGTCCCAGGGAGGGCCGAAGGGACGCTGGTCGCCGGCGAGGCGCGCGGCGCCTGGTCGGGGAACGGTGCCGCGTCGCTCGGGCTGAGGGGACCGGTGGAGGCGGGGGCCTTCGCCGAGTTGCTCGGCGGGTGCGACCCGGCCTCGGCCACGGTGTTGCGCTCTCGCAGGGGTGACCGGAGCGTTGCCGGATACGACCTGACGTTCTGTGCGCCGAAATCGGTGAGCCTGCTCCACCTCCTCGCTCCGCGGGAGATCGCCGCCGGAGTGGGGGCAGCCCACGGTGCGGCCGTGGCCGAGGCGCTCGGGTATCTGGAGCGGGTGGCAATCGGCGTGCGCAGGGTACGTGGTGGCCAGGTCACGCTGCTGGCTTCCACGGGAGCGGCGGCCGGGGAGTTCGTACATCGGACCAGCCGGGCCCTCGATCCCCACCTCCACACCCACCTGGTGGTGGCCAACGTCGCCCAGGGCGTGGACGGGATGTGGTCAGCCGTGGACAGCCGGCGGGTCCACGCCCACCTCCGGGCCGGCCAGGGGATCTACCACGCTCGCCTCCGGTTCGAGATCACCGACCGGCTCGGTGCCGAGTGGGAGGTGCATCGCTCCGGACTGGGCGATGTGGTCGGTGTCGACGGAAGGCTGCGCCACCTGTTCTCCCAACGCTCGGCGGACATCGATGAGTACGTCCACCGTCGAGGAGCCCCTGCCCGCACCGGGCCCTGGGGGCGCGCTGCGTTCCATGCCACGCGACCGGACAAGGACCGCGACCGTACGGTCGACGCGTTGCGTGCGGAGTGGAAGCAGCGGGCAATCGAGTTCGGATTCGACCTCGGCGACCTGACCCGCGTGGTCGGGCACGGGACGAGAGCCGGCCCCGGCCCGGTGATCGACGAGGCCCGGGTGAACGTCCGACTCGACGAGCTCTCCGCCACGCGCCGGTCGCTGGCCCAGCGCGATCTCGTCGCCGTCGTGTCAGCCGCGTCCCCGCGCGGGGCGACGGCACGGATGATCGAGTCGGCGGCCACCTCGATGGCCGAGGCCGCCGGCCCACCCGGTGCCGGTCGGGACCGCCTCGGGTCGACCGACCGGTCCGGGCGGCGTCAGGCCGGCCGGCCTTTCGAGCCCCGTTGGGACGCCTCTGCGGTTGCCCGAGCGGTGGAGAGGCACCCCGAGGCCCTGTCGGGCCCATCGTTCGACCGCATGGGAGCGCCCGAGTGCGTCGGTCCCGACGGACCGGGTCGCGCGGTCGTGGACCGCCGGATCGAACACGCCGGAGCGAGGGCGCAGGACGTGCCGGACCTTGGCCGGGAGTCGCACCATCTCCTTCGTTGAAGCGGGCGGCCGCATCGCCTCAGCGCCAGAGGTCCGGTCCGACGTCGCGGCCCGGACCGTCGAGCGACGGTGGCCGGTGGTCGGGGACGAAGTCGAGAGCGCGCAGGGAACACCACGGTTCGACGGCATGGGAGGGCGTCAGCGGAATCCACGCCGGGCGATTGCGCTCGTCGAAGGCAAGGGCGTGTCCAGGTGCACCCCGCGCGATCACATCGGGCGGGAGCCGTCGCCGCCACTGGGTCGAGACCGCCTCACCGACCTGGGGCGACCCGCCGGATGCCAGATCGATCAGGGGGTGGCCG
The DNA here is from genome assembly GCA_003138855.1 of Acidimicrobiaceae bacterium. Lineage (GTDB taxonomy): Bacteria > Actinomycetota > Acidimicrobiia > Acidimicrobiales > RAAP-2 > Bog-756. Next base: position 57,749 of record PLHF01000147.1, read on the forward strand.
GTGAGCGTGCGACCGAGGGAGACCGTGCGCGACGGGATCTCCTCTTCGCCGGCCAGGACGGACAGCGCCTCCACTGTTCGCACGTCTCCGATACCGGGGAGGACGACAGTGGTCCCGAACAGCGAGGGGAATCCCTCCGCCTGGGTCGGCCATCGGTACCTGGCCTGGGAGAGGTCCTGAAAGCAGGCCATGGTCACGAGACCCTGGCCTCCTCCCTCGCTGATCATCGATGGAAGGTCCGGGATCGGCGCGATGTTGGCGACCTCGTCGAGTGCCACCAGCACCGGCCCGTGTCGGCGGTGCGCAGGCTCGGCGCCGCGTGCGTAGGTGGCACGCCGGATGTCGTCGATCAGTCCGACCACCATCGGCGACACCAGCGCTTGATGGTGGGCAGGGGAGGCGATGTAGATGGTGTCCGAGGAGTTCACGAACCGCATCGGGTCGAAGTCAGGGTCGACCGTGGCATCGAGGGCCTGTTCGGAGCGGAATCCGCCCAGCGAGCCCGAGGCGGTGGACCAGATGCCGCTCAGCTCCCGTTCGTCCGTGGCGACGATCCCGTCGAGCAGGTTCCGCGCCAGCTCCGTGCCACTTCCGGGCTCTCCGGCCAGGATCTGCTGTGCCGGCAGTGCTTGGCGACGGTCGACCCAGGTGAGGACGGTGCGCATGTCGACCCCGGCCAGCCCCGCGGCATGCAGGAGCGGCGCCAACAGGGCCTGCGCCCGCTCGTTCCAGTGGGATGCCTCACTGCGTTGGACACTTCCCCCGGAGGATGTCGATCCGACCTCGACCAGAGCCCGGGCCATGGACAGCGACGCCAACCACGTGCCGCACGACTGCAACGGCGACCACCGAAGCGGAGGAAGTGGACGACCCGACCCGACCGCTGCGGTCGGGTCGAAGAGGTAGCACTGCCCCAGAGCCGAACGGGCGCCGACGGTGGCGTCCAACACATCCGGCTTGGTCGACGTGGAGAGCACCGGTCCGTTGTTGGACAGGACATTGGGAACGATCAAGGAAGTCGTCTTGCCAGAGCGCGGAGGGCCCAGGACCATCACCGACTGTTGTGGCGGAACGTGGCACCAGCCGCGCTCGTCATGTCCGAGATACACACCGTGTCCAGCCGCGGCAGACGCGCGCAACACGGCGCGATGCGGTGTCGTGACGTGTCGTGAGCGTGTTGACGAAAAATAATTTGTCAAGAGAGATCCATCCGGCCAGCGGCCTACTTGTTGTCAGTTGGAGATGGCGGACGTATCGACCCGCGAGGGCGGCATGGAGAAGCCGTCGGAAATAATCGTTGCAAACAAACAGTTTCTTGTCCATGGTGTTCGCGCGAAACTGTCACGTCGTATCGCAACCGGCGACGCGTCGGAAGTCGATCGCTACGCGCGAGGTCACCGAACAGAGCTGTGTCGCGCGCAAATGCGCTTGACCTGGCGCAGAATTGCCATTTGGCTAGTAGTGGTTACGTATCGCTGAGGAGGTGATCGTGAACAAATCGCAACTCGTCAAAACAGTCAGTGAGTCGACGCAGTCGGCCCGCCGCGTTGTCGAAGACGTAGTTGACGCGCTGTTCGAAACGATCGTCATCGAGGTTCGGTCCGGACGAAAGGTAACGGTGATCGGTTTCGGGACATTCAACCCTGCCGACCGCGGTGCTCGTGTGGGTCGAAATCCGAGGACAGGTGCAGTGGTACCGATACCGGCGTCGAAGGGTGTCCGGTTCGCCACCGGTTCGGCGTTCAAGTCGGCGTTGAACCCTAAGGAGGAAGTACTAATGGCAGTAAAGAAGGCAGCAGCCAAGAGGACGGTCCGAAAGGCTCCGGCCAAGAAGACGGTCGCCCGCAAGGCCACGGCCAAGAAGGCGGTGAAGAAGGCCCCGGCCCGCAAG
>PLHF01000132.1 GCA_003138855.1 Acidimicrobiaceae bacterium
CTAGGGGTGCGACCCGATGGGGTTCGCACGTTCCGGGGTTCCGCAGGTCACTTGACTCGGTAGCGGGCCTTGTCGGGGAAGAGCCAACGGATCCCCCCGGCTGGTTCGACAACGTCTCCCCGGTAACGCGGGATGAAGTGGAGATGGGCGTGGGCGATCGTCTGGCCGGCCACCTCGCCGCAGTTGACCCCGAGGTTGACTCCCTCGAAGCCGAGTTCCACGACGAGCCGGTTATGAAGGTCGCCGGCCAGGACCAGCATCTGCCCTTGTTCATCCGGAGACAGGTCGAAGAACTCTGGCTCGTGGCGACGGGGGACGACGAGCATGTGGCCCTGACTGATCGGGTAGGCATCCGGGAACGCCACTGCCAGAGATGTGCTGGCCGTAATCTGTCCCTCCTCGATCCGCTGACAGAACGGGCACTGATCAGGTCCCACCTGGCGAGGCTACGACGGAATCAGAGCTCCACGCCTCGATCGTGGTAGAGATGGGTCCGTGCCACACGATGACCTGATGGACACCGGGGGAGCTGGATTTGCCGAACGATTGCTGGAGGTCATCGATTCGGGCCGGCGCACCGCCACTTACAAGCTCGCTCTCCTGCTCGCTCTCCTCGACCTCTGCGCACTTCGCAGCGACGCTGACGGTCGCGCCCCGACGGACCTGACCACTCGTGACCTCGCCGAGCAGGTGGCCAGCCTCTACTGGCCCCAGGTCGCTCCGTTCCGCCGGGAGGGTTGGTCCGATGCCCCCTATCTGCGTCAGATCAGGAACAACCGCTCCCTCATCGTCGATGCCGTTCGGAAATTCCGAGCCGAAGTCGAGCCAGCGGGGGCCACATCGTTGTGGATCGCCCGTCAACGTTTTGCGTCTGAGTATGGCAAGACCATCGACCGCATCGAGTGCAAACTGGCCGAGGAGCCGCTGCCCCGGTTGCAGACGGTCGGTACTAGCGAGACAGTCTTCCCGTTCATCTATGACCTCGGGCCTGGCTGGGGAGCCAACCAGCACTTCTCCGTCAAGAGACTGCGCAGCCATGGTCCGAAGGGACCGGTGGTTCCGCTGCTCCCCGGAGCGGGCGACGAACTGGTGCGGCTCTCGCCGCTGATCCGACCATTGGTAGAGCTCCACTGGACCCGGATGGTCGCCCAGTTGAACAGGGTGGCCACTGGCGAAGAGGACCTACGCCGCCACCTCTTCGGCGCACCTCGAATCGCTCCCTCAAAGATGCTGCGGGACGAACTACGAGATCTCCAGGCCAACCGATGCTTCTACTGTGACGAACGTCTTGATGGCCTCACGGACGTCGACCACTTCATTCCTCGAGTGCGGTCCGCGAACGATGCCATCGAGAACCTCGTGTTGGCCGATCGGAGCTGCAACCGCGACAAGAGTGATTTGCTTGCCGCGCCCTCGTTCGTGGTCCACTGGGCCGAACGAAATCGGGGCCAAGCGGAAGCTCTGGCGATGATCGCTGAGATGTCTGCCACGGAGAGCGATCGCGAAGGCACCATGGCGGTGGCCAGGTCGATCTACGCCCACCTCCCGCCTGACGGAACTCCGATGTGGGAAGGACGGAAACAGGTCGTCCGTGCTGATCCGGAACTGGCCCTTGCGGCGATGGAGTAGCTGGGGGAAACCGAGGACCCAGCGCCTTTCAGCGACACTACGGGCCCAGGAGCTTCAGAGCGAGAGGGCCAGATTGGTGCTCAGCCCGGCTAGCTGATGACCAACTGGGCGTCCTCAGCCTCTAGAGCTGAGGGCCCTCGCGCAAGTTGAGCTCGAGCAGCGATCCGGCGAGCTCACTCCGTCCTGTCTCCTCTGCCAGTCTTGCCGCAGTCTCTATTAGGTTGCCGATGGCCGCTTCGGGCGATAGCGCCAGCACGCGACTGCCAATCGTGTCGAACCACGCCCTCAACTCCGCCAGGCACTCAACAGCCGCTATCAAGATCGGGCGGGCATCTTCGAATTCGCCGATATCTGCGATAGGGGGAAGTTCGTGGCGCAGTGCCGGCGTCCTTCCTGCCATTGAGACGAACCATCCGGCTGGAGGTTGCTCTTCCGAATCCAATGTCGACAGGCGAGCGGTCAGGCCAGCCATTGTCCACCCCTTCAAGATGTAGACGTCAACCAGCCCAAGTTCCAGTTTGTGGGCTGGCCGTGCCAATTCGTTCCAAGTCTTGAATGTGACAATCCGGTTAGATGTGCTGCGGAATCTTCCGGGGACTACCCAATCACCTGCTAGTTCGCGGGCCAGCTGTCGATAGGAATCACCAAACGCCTGGACAAGCTCATTCCAGTTCTCGCTTGCGCTGGGCGTCGCGGCGCATTCCCTCAGCAACTCAGCCTGGTGCCGATAGCCGGCGGCCAACTCGGTGCTCATGCTCAAGTCGGAGGACGCGGCGGCCACGAGAACGTCGGCGAGATCCTCGAGGCTCACGGCAGCGCTGAACTTCCGAGCATCGCCCGCATTGGCATCTATGAAGGATTGCGGGGCCACCAAGCACGTCCATGTCTTGCCCTTGATGTCGTGCAAGCATTCGAGTTCATAGCTCTCCACCTGGCCTCGTTGGAAGTGGCCTCCGACTGCCTTGTCCTCCACTAGAAGAATCCGTCCATCCGCCACACGGGCAAAGACGTCAGTCTCTCTGCCATCGACGCCACGCACGGTGTGGCGTTGCACGGTCGGTGGATCTTCCGGTGGCGATTGGCCAACCCGCTCCCAAAGCAACCGACCCGCAGGGCTCCCCGTCGCCAATCCATGGGCCATGACAACGTCGATCACCACCTCGCGTGTTCGGCGGATGATGACATCCAAGTCTTGTGGTTCGGTCTGCACACGACCAATTGTTGCAGAGACGACCGCTCATGCTCGTACTCAGCTGCCTAG
>PLHF01000028.1 GCA_003138855.1 Acidimicrobiaceae bacterium
AGGTCGACGCCACCATCACCCGACGGAAGGAGTCCCTGGAACGCTTCGCCCGGCTGCCCGCGCCATGGTCGCTCGAGGACTTCGACTTCGATGCCCAGCCATCGGTAGATCGCGCCATGGTCACCGAACTCGCCACCCTGCGCTTCTTGGAGGACGCCACCAACGTGTTGTTGATCGGCCCACCCGGCGTGGGTAAGACCATGCTGGCCATCTGCTTGGCCCGGGCATCCATCGAAGCCGGGTATCGGACCTATTACACAACGGCAGCTGACTTGGCTGCTCGGTGTCACAGGGCGGCCCTCGAGGGCCGGTGGGCGACCACGATGCGGTTCTTCGCCGGACCCCGTCTCCTCGTCATCGACGAAGTCGGCTACCTCCCGATGGCGTCAGAGGCTGCAGCTGCTCTGTTCCAGGTCATCAGCCAGAGATACATGAAGAGTTCGACGGTGCTGACGACGAATTTGGGTGTGGGGTCCTGGGGAAAGGTCTTCGACGACCCGAACGTCGCCGGCGCCATGCTCGACCGCCTGTTGCACCGCAGCGTGGTGTTCAACATCGACGGCGAGTCCTATCGGATGAGGACCCACCGGGCGAGAGCCGAGCGGCTCACCAGCAAGGGGAGCGGACGATGAAGTACTGCCACCTCGAGGACGGTGTGTGGATCATCACCTGTCCCATCTGCGGAAGTACCCGCCCGACAGTCGACGGCCAACCAGTTGACCGACCGATCTACTGCAACGTCAACTGCTACTTCCTCGGACACCGCTTCGATCGACCGGCAGCGAAATGGGGTGACAGCTCGACCCCCGCCACGTAGAGTCACAAACAGCCAGAACCGCCAAGGGGTTCACTGGGGAATTTCAGTGAGCGACTCTGGGGAATTTCGGTGAGCGCCATCAAAGTCCCTATTGTCTGACTTCGAACATGCCGATGATCAAGTATGGGCCGCTCGCTCGTCTGCTACTCCATCATTCACGGCGAGAAGATTGCACTCCCATTCCTCGGCTCGTCGACGAGCGCAATGATCGAGAAGATGCAGACCAGTCCTCGCCATGTGGTGATGGCACACAATGCGACTCGCAGATGGACCCACGGGCCCTTCCTTGATACTCCTGGCGGCACCTGACGTGATGGGCGGCGCTCGGTTCAACCATGCCCCAACTGGGTCATCGTCCCAGTGCGACACTTTTAAACAGGGGATGCCGAGAACACATCTTCGGAGGGTCTTGAAGGCGGCGGCCGGTCCGGCGTTCGTGAGGGAGCAACCCAGTCTTACCGAGGCGCGGGCGAACACGCCGGGTGTGAGCGTCCGTGACGCGGGGCCAGGGCGGGTCGTGGTCGTGATTCCCGCACACAACGAGGGAGAGTTGATCTCCGAAGCACTGGAGTCGCTTGCGGCGCAGACGCGGCTTGCCGATGAAATTATCGTCGTCGCTGATCGTTGTAGCGACAACACAAGTCTGGTTGCGCGAGCCCACGGTGCAGCCACCCGGCTCACGATCCTCAACCGGGACAACAAAGCCGGGGCGCTCAACCAGGAGATCGCTTCCCTCCTGCCCCGCTTAACTGACAACGACGCAGTGTTGATGATGGACGCCGATTCGTCGTTGTCTCCCACATTCCTTTCCGAGGCGACGTGGCGTCTCCGCGAGCCGAAAGGGCGACGCGCTCAAGTGGGAGCCGTTGGTGGCATCTTCTTCGGTTACCCCGTGCGTGGCTTCGTGGAGAACATCCAAAATAACGAGTATGTGCGTTATGCCCGGGACCTTCACCGCCGAAAGGGTCGGGCGGATGTGCTCACCGGGGTCGCAACTCTCTTCTCGGCGAAAGCGCTCCGGGCCGTCGAGCACGCTCGATCGACGGGCCAGCTTCCTCCCGGAGCCGGTATCTACGATCTCAACGCCCTGACTGAGGACAACGAATTAACACTCGCACTCAAGCACCTGGGGTTCCGCTGCGTTTCTCCGAGAGCCTGCACCGTGGGCACCGAACTCATGCCGACCGGGGAAAGGCTATTCCATCAACGTCTCCGGTGGCAGCGTGGCGCTCTGCAGAACCTCTTGGAGTATGGCACTACCCGCTATACAGCGCCGTACATTGCTCGACAGCTCTTGATGTATTCGGCCGTCGCCTTTCTTCCGTTCTTTTTGACCACCATGACCTACGCCTGGATGAGGACCGGCTCCATTCCCTGGGCATGGTTTTGGGTCTACGTGACGGCCTTTGTCGTATTCGAACGGGCCTGGTCAGTGAAGCGAGGCGGCTGGCGGTCCGTCCTGCTCGCCGGCCTGGTCCTGCCCGAGGCCATCTATGACCTCTTCCTTCATACGGTTTACATCGAAGCCGCGACCGATGTAGCCACACATTCACGGGGCACGTGGGAGAAGCCGGCACCCGGCGGCACCATTGACGTGCGATTGTGGCGGAGTCACCGGAGACGCCGAGCGGTGCCCGTCTACACGGGAGTGCTCGCCTTCGTCGTCGGGCTCGCCCTCGGCTGCAGCACCATCGGCGTCGCCTGGTTGATGATCGCCGCGTTCGTGCTGGCCGGCGCAGCAGCGGCCGCATTTCGCCTAATCAACCTCGACCCGTTCGGACTCCTTCTTGGCCGCGGTGAACCTGCCAAGCCCCAGCGCGAAGTTCGAGCATCGCCTCCCCGGGGCTTTGGCGGCCCGGATGTGCCGGAGGATGACGCCCTGGCGAAGGCAGGGGGCGAAGGCACCCACCACTGGCTCAGCGGAGGGGCGGGAGTTCGCAACACACGGGTGACTTCTTCGGCCACTGCCCGACTGTCACGACAGAAGACGGCTGAGTGGCTGAGCGAAAGTCGCCGAGCGGAATCCCAACGTTTCGCCGAGACATGGGGTTCAGGAGCAATCAATCACGAGAAAGTCGGCGAAGGATCAGATCGCTAACAACGGAGAGGACGCGAGACATGGACGTTACCGAGCGAATCGACGCTGACACACGGACGGTGAATGGATCGCCCGCCGTCCTCCCTCTACTGCCAAAGGCACCGACGGGCATTGCAGGCCTCGACGACATTGCCGGCGGCGGTCTGCCCCAAGGGCGGTCGACGCTTGTGTGTGGCCCCGCGGGATGTGGCAAGACGGTCCTTGCCATGGAGTTCCTCATCCTTGGCATTACCCAATTCGACGAGCCCGGGGTATTCGTGGCGTTCGAGGAGACTGCCGACGACCTCATCGCCAACGTCACATCCATGGGGTTCGACCTCGCCAAGGCCGAAGCCGACGGCAAACTCGTCATCGATCACGTCCACGTCGTGCGCGGAGAGATGGAAGAAGCCGGAGAGTGGGACCTCGACGGACTCTTTCTGCGGCTCGGTGCTGCCATTGACGCCATCGGCGCCAAACGCGTCGTCATCGACACCATCGAAACCCTGTTCGGGGTCTTCTCGAACACCGCCATTCTTCGCTCCGAACTCCAACGGCTGTTCGGTTGGCTCCAGGAGCGTGGGGTCACTTCCATTATCACCGGCGAACGTGGTGACGGGACCCTCACACGACACGGCATCGAAGAGTACGTGTCGGACTGTGTGATCGTCCTCGACCATCGAGTAAACGCACATGAAGCGACCCGGCGTATGCGAATCCTCAAGTACCGTGGCTCGCTCCACGGAACCAACGAATATCCCTTCCTTATCGGCGAGACCGGAATATTCGTCCAACCTGTCACCTCGCATATTCCACCGGCACCAATATCAATGGAGCGGGTATCGACGGGGGTGCCCGACCTCGACAGCATGCTCGACGGCGGATTCTTCAAAGGGAGTACCGTGCTCATCAACGGTTCCGGCGGCACGGGTAAATCGATATTGGCGGCAAAGCTGTGCGACGCCGCCTGCAGTCGCGGCGAACGGGCCATGTACTTCGGCTACGAGGAGACCGAAGCGGAAATCGTCCGGAACATGGCATCAGTGGGCATCGACCTACAGCAATGGGCGAATGCGGGACTGTTGCGGTTCAAATGCCTCCGCCCTCGCCTCCTCGGGTTGGAGGCGCACCTCTTCGCCACGGAGAAGAGTGTCGTGGAGTTCGATCCCTCAGTGGTTGTGATGGATCCCATCTCAGACCTCCTCCGGATCGGGTCGGAAGGGGACGTGTCGGCGATGCTGAACCGAAAGGTTGACTTCTTGAAGGCGCGGGGCATCACATCGATGTTCACAAGCCTCAACGACCATCCCGATTCGTTCCGGTGGAGCGAGCAGATCAGTTCGCTGGCTGACGCTTGGCTACTCCTCAAGTCCGTCGAAGGAAACGGAGAACGCAACCGGATCTTGTCCGTGCTCAAGGCTCGTGGCATGGCCCATTCGAACCATATCCGCGAGCTGCATATCACCAGTCAGGGAATCGATCTGTCAAACGTCTACATTGGCCCTCACGGCGTGCTCACCGGCTCCGCCGGTCAGGCCCAGGGGGCACTCGAACGCTCCGAGGTGGTGGCACGCCAGGAAGAGCTGAGGCGGCGACGGGCCAGCCTGCAAGGGCGGCGCGAGGCCATCGAGACACAGACAGCGGCGCTGTGGCGTGAGTTCGACGATGAGACCGCCGCCGTTGAACATCTGCTGGGCGGTGGGTCGGTCCACGAAACGGATCGATTTGGGGACCCCGTCGAGTCGACCCTCCCCGAGCACGAGCCGGCTGTGAGTACGTCGTGAATGCAGACGGCGCGTCCGATCACGCAATGGCTGACGGCGTCGAGTTTTGGGACCTACGCTTGTATGTCATAGGTAGGTCATCCAAGTCGCTGCGCGCAGCAGCCAATCTGAAACAGCTATGCGAGAAGAATCTTACTGGGCGCTACGAGATGCAGGTCATCGACCTGGCTGAGAACCCTTCGTTGGCCACAAGCGAGAACATAGTCGCCACTCCAACGCTCGTACGTCGCCTTCCCCCGCCTGTGCGAAAGTTAATCGGGGATCTTTCTGACACCGAACGCTTGCTCGTCTTCCTTCGGAGCTAATCTGAGAGGAGCACTCCAACTGTTGGACGGCTGACGAGCAAGCGGGGTGTCGCCAGCCGCCCGATATCGCGGTTGTCTTCTTGCGTTCTGTCCCACGCCGACCGCTCGGTAGTGCCGGTTACCGAGCGGAACTTACTGAGTCTCCTGGGGACTATCTCCAAGGATTCGGTAGGGGCTCATGCAGCTTTTGCAACGTGCCAAGCCCCGACGGATCGGATTCTCCGGCGCAGACAGCGCTTCCCGGAGACCGCAGGGATTGCGAGTGGCGACGGATGTCAACGCACCTCGTATCAGCGATCTGCCGTTCGACAAGAGATAGTGACGGGTTGTTGCCCGTTAGCGGATCCTCAAGCGGCTGACTTGACAGCTTCAGATCAAAAAACCGTGTCAGCTTCCTTGCCTCGGCTCGCCTGGCTCGCCATCTGCTGCTGTCGGCGCGCTATCCAGAATCTGCGGGCGCTGCGAGTCGAATGACTCCTTCGCCAATGGCAGCTCTGCGTCTACATGAAGCTGCAATGTAGCGATCATCGCGACCGCTTCAACCAGGGGGACCTCCTGAGTCTCCCGCCACAACTCCGAGGTCTCGTTGCCGGTTGCTGACCACGTTTCCAACTGAATCGCTCCATGCAGCCTGACCGTCCCCTCTTCAAGCAGCTGGGCCGCCAACGCAATGGTAAGCGTCAGCGATTGTTTGGGCAGGTTCTCCACGACGCACATCGATCCGGACTCAAGGATCACCACTTCACCGAGGACACCGGGCTTTCGGCTCCGTTGCTCGGGCGGTATGGCTGTGGCCTGCGGATAGACATCAGCAGCAACGCACTGCCAACTCTGACAACTGGCCTCGGCTGACGACACGACTGCTCGGAGCCCCTCGAGAACGGCCTCCATCTGGGTCGCACCTTCAATCTTGGCCTGTTCCCGTTGTAGTTCGATCGTTCGCAGCGCTTCGAGCCGCTCCGACATTGTTCCAGCTCGTCGCGGAGTGAGGCCCAGTTGGTCGCTCGCACAATTGGTGGGCGTTCGTAGGAGCCTGCCATTGTGATAGCGAAGCTGAACCAGCTCAATCTGGGGGAATCGATCCATCAGGTGCCGAATCACCTCGCCCCGCTCGGCCGGAAATGCGTCGCCCAAGAAGACGCCGGTCAAGCAGTCACTGATATCCAAATATGCAGGCAACAAGGACTGGTCGTTGAGGATCAGCCGGTACTCACACTCGTTTGCCCAGTCGTGGTGCTTGGTGAAGAAGAGGTCCTCGTAGTGCTTTTCGATGTAGCGGGAGACCACCGCGTCGATCCCGAACTCCCGGACCTGACCAAGGTCAAGCAGGTCCACCGGCAACCCTGAAAAGCGCTGTACGGGGTAGGCAACAGCGCCGTCGAAACACTGGCCACGTGAACCCATCTGAGCATGGAACTGCTCGACCAGCTTGGTTCGGTCGAAGCGGAGGCAGGCACCGCCATGATCAGCGCCGTAGTGCGCCCACTCTGACGCGTGGGCCCATCCGCGCAGCGCATTTTCGTCCAATGCATTTTCCGGCAGCTCGAAGTCCTGGGTGAAACACGCCACCTTCACATAGCGACGAAGCCACCAGTCGGCGTGCGTCCAGATCTGATGCACCTCGTTGTCCGCGGGTTCGTGGTCGTGATGAGAAGACAGCGGTGGGAACTTCGGCCGACTCTCCTGAGGATCGTTGGTCGATTCATACGGTCCGAGTCGGATGGCTCCCCGGTCCAGGATGCCGTAGATGGCGGTGTCAACACCCGTGTAGTGGTACACGTCGTTCGTCAAGCGTGCCTGGAACACGATGGAGACCTTACGGCGACGGTGTGACGCCGGGCAGTGAGTCAGTGAGGTCCGGCTCCGCGTCGTCGCTGAACTCAGCGACGAGCCGCTTGATGCGGACCTGCTCCACGAAGGGGAGCTCAGGGAGGTTCTTCAGTCGCGCTGCCCGTTCCCCCTCGGACATTGCCGCCAGCTCTCGTGCTTGCTCCTTGATGGGCAGCACGTTGCTCTGGATAGCCGTGAAAATCTGGCCAAGGTTCTGCGCCATTTCGGTAGAACTCAGGATGGATAGGACCAGCGGCACGGAAACGAGTGCAGCGTGCGGGTCATCGTCGAACACCCTCATGCCAGCCATGCCTGACGCGTTGTCTCGACCCTCAAAGGCGTCGGAGATCTTCGAGAAGGCAGCGATTCCGCCGAGGAGTGTCCGGGCAAGGGTGCGGGCGATTTCCAGCTTCTCGTCGGACGCACCCTCCACCATCGCCAGGAGTCGATCGAGGCTGCCCATAGTGGCGAAGCTGGCCAAGCCTTCCTCAGGGGGGCCGTCGAGCCACGGGCCAGCTCCGCCGGGCTTGTAGCGACGACCGCGGTCGATGCCGATGAGTCGCTCCACTGCTGGCGCGTCGGCTTCGAGGTGTCGCATGGCCGCTTCGTCGCCGAGGAGCAAGCCGAGAGTCAGGGCAATACCGGCGGTCCGCTCGTCGAGTGCTTGACGGTTAAGCCGAGGAAAGCCCTTGGAGCGACGTCTGGCCAGGACACCGGCCACGGCCTGGATGGCCTGCCAGCGGGCTTCGGGGTCATCAGCTGGTCCCGACTGGCGCTTGGTCAGTTCCTTCTCGCAAATGTCCTGGAGCTGCCGAAGGTAGGCGCTGATCGAGCTACGGACCCGAGCGGTCTCGATCGGGAAGCCGTCGTACCAGAGGGCGGCACGCAGGACGTTGGGGTCCTTGGTCTGCTGCCGCTGGTGCAGCAGGGACCGGAGTTGATCGGCCGTCTCCGGGGGATAGGTCCAGACCGGCCGCTTCCCCACCTGGCCGCTGCGCTCGGGATGCGGCAGCAACCCCTGGTGACGCCAGAACTCCAAGGTCCGCCCGGTAACGGACGGATCGGTTTCGCCGGCGAGGGCGACGAGTTGGGCGGTGTGGAGCCGGTCCGATGTACTCCCATTCGAAGTGGCCATAACTTGTACTCCCACTCAGGTGGCCCCCATCTCGCGTTCTTGGCTCAATAGCGATGAATCTGCACGTCACTGACACATCTCAGCGATACGCTGGGCTCGATAGGTGGCACCCAGGCATCTGCAAGTACCCTCAGCATACAGGAGGTTGAGAAGATGAAACAGACCGAAGCAGCCAAGCTCCAGGCGTACCTGCAGCGCTGGCGGGCCGTGAATCCGTATCGGTGGCAGCAGGGGGCGCAGGTGGTGGCCAACGACCTGCGCCAGGACGTGGTGTTCACGGACATCAGGATCGCCGGGCTGCTGGCGTCTCCGGGTGGAGCGACCATCGCGCAGGTGGTCGAGAGCGTGCTGCCGTTCCCGGGGAACGCCGAGGCGGCGGTGATGATCGAGGCGATTGAGATCGCCGCCAAGCAGCAGACCAGCGGTCAGGTGGTCGGAGCCTTGGTGATCGGCGCCGTCGTGGCCCTCATCCTCTGGGGTCTGTTCGGCGACAGCTGAGCTGGCAGCAGAACTGAGACACCGAGGCCTTCAGGAGTGTCCGTAGGACCCGCCCGGTGACCATTCCGGGACCGGGGCATCAAACGGGACGAACCGCATCGTGGACTCCTGTTCCGGACGACATCGTCTGCGCGCCGTCTCAGCTCCGGTTCTGTCCGGCGAAACGCAACGGCAGAATTCGGGGGGGAAGTGGATCCCCGGGCCCGGCTGCGGACTCTCTTGCCTTTGGTTCGGCAGCAAACGGATTCCACAATCCGCAGGTTGAAAAACCCATAATGAAACCCATAATTCTGCAGGTTCCGAACAGGGATACCAATTCAGCGAAATTGATAAGACCTGTTCAGGGCCCATTTAGTGGTCTCCAGAATGCCCCTGACAGCAATCGATTCACTCTCTTAATCCG
>PLHF01000154.1 GCA_003138855.1 Acidimicrobiaceae bacterium
GCTAGGAACATCGGGGGAGATCTGAATGGCGCTGCAAACTGATGGCACAGTGAAAGGCCGCCGCCAAAAGGTGCCGAATCCGGTCAGAAGGATGAGGATTCCGTGAGGCCGCACTGTACCCGTTGATCGGCGGTCACGTGCCCCAGATGTGACTTTCGCGCCAACGGAGCTGACCGCAAGGTGGATGCCGGCCGCTCTGCCCCTGCTCCTCCCAACCGCTAGGGTGCACTGTGTTCTGACGCCGCGGACCTCACCCGAACCCACCGACCTCCCCGTAGAGTAGAGACTCGATGCCCGATCTTCCGGCTACGACCCCGACGAGCACTTCGCCCTCAACCCCGCTGGCACAAGTCGGTGATGGAGACGGCGGGCATTCGGGCATGGTCCCCGAGACGGGCGGCAGCCAATCGAAGAGGGTGGGGCTCGGCCTACTCCTCGTGCTGGTCGTGGCGGGTCTGGCGGTGTTGATCGTCTTCTTCGCCTTTGTGAGACATTGGGCGGCGGTTCACACCGGAACTCTCAATGAGAGCGGTCCCTACTACGGATTCTGGTCCGGCTTCGGCTCCGACCTCGGTGAGGCGACCCTCATCACTGCAGTCGGCATCGGGGTGTACACCGGTGTCCGTAAGGTCAACTGCCACACCAAGGGGTGTTGGAGGATCAGCCATCATGCACTAGAGGGCACTCCGTATCACTTGTGCCGGCACCACCACCCGGATGTACCGACAAAGGGTGCTTCGCATGAGCAAATCCTTGAGCAGCATCGCAAGTATCTGGAAGCTCAATAGGTAGCAGTATCTGGGACAGCACCGGAGCGGTGGTGTCCACGGCTCTCCGTCTCCGGCTGGATGTCGCTCGACCTGTCGGTGCCGGATTCGCTACTGACCCAGGCCGAAAAGTCATCCTGAGTTCAGCAGAACTGTCGTGTCGGCTTTCACCCGAGGGCACCGACCCGGGGCCCGTCGGAATGACCATTCGATCCTGCGCCAGGTGTGTGGCCGAACTGGGGGGCACCGAGCCGGCAAACTCGGGATGTGGCGGAACGCGTTCCGTGGGGCACCGCGGATGAATTCGGTGCTGGGGATTCTCACCGCGGCGGTGCTGGTGGCGTCATGCAGCACCGTCCCCACGTCCACGAGCACGGTCTCCACTTCGTCTACTACGGAGACCGGTACCGCCGATGCTTCGGGAACGGTGTGGCTGTGTCGACCGGGCCTTGCGGCTGACCCCTGCACGGCAAACCTCACTGCCACGGTGGTCCACGCCGACGGGAAGAAGATCATCCAGCGGGCGATCCCGGCGAAGAATCCACCGATCGATTGCTTCTACGTCTATCCCACGGCGAGCGGGCAGACCACCGAGAACGCCAATCTCCACATTGAACCTGAGGAGATCGCAGTGGCCATCTCCCAGGCATCACGCTTCTCCCAGGTTTGTAAGGTGTATGCCCCCATGTACCCCCAGTTGACCTTGTCGGCGATAGGCGTCGGAGGGAAGAAGATAGGTCCCCATGCTGCGGCGATCGCCTACCTGGGGCTGCTCGCCTCCTCGAAGGACTACCTGGCCCACGACAACCATGGGCGAGGTGTCGTCCTCATCGGTCACTCCCAAGGTGCCGCTCTGCTAATTCCCCTCATCCGACACGAGATCGACCCCACCCCTCCGATCAAGAGTCTCTTCGGAAGGGCCGGGGCCAGCCTCAGCGCCCAATCGGGAGTGGGGACGACGTCAGCGGGCAACTTGCAAGTGCTCTGCACCAACCCTGGCGATCACCGTCCCGTTGTCCACCAGGTACTCGACCCGCGCTGGGGCCTCCATCTCGTCGACATCAACATCGCCCCGGGCAACCTGGTGAGCCTGCTGGGCGACCAATCGCGGGCTTATTCTCACTGACGCGGCCGACTGATCCCAGTGGCAATTCGCTGAAACGCTGCAGAACAACATGAACTGACCGTCCCGAACGTGCGGTGCGTGAACCTCGCGGTGGCAAGCACCCATTGACCCGTACCTGGGGACAACTCGACCCGGAGCCGGTGATCAGGGGCAAGGGGCGCTGCGTCTCGTGCTCCGACATCTGGACCACCCGTGGGTGAGCCAGTCCGAATTACTCGTCCTTGTAGTTGACAACAGAGGCGTCAGGCCCTGGGAAGAAGAGATCCTCATTTCCTGTGTCCCCCCACCGGACGAGGTACGGCGGCTCCCCGTTCTCGTGGCGAACCTCGAGCACCTCGCAGTCACGATCGGGCTGCCCCGCCCGATGTCCGCCGATCACGATCCGATCTCCGGCTTTCGCGTGCATTGTGGCTCCCCTTTTCGTCAGTACGACCTACCACCATGGTCATCCGCCGGCCACCCTTCCGCCAGAGCCACAAGTCACCGATCTGTCGACTCGCCACTCTCGCTGGCCTCGATCATTCATCCCGGCGTCGGGACCCGCCGGGTCAGGGGATGGCGGCGCGGCGTCACTGATCGCTAGGCGATCCCGAGTTCGACCACTGGGCTATTGGACCTATTGTGCTTCTGCCCCTGGGCATTGATTCCCACCGTGCAGCGTCGTCAGCTGGCTGGGCTCTTCCCGCCTCCATTCGTCCTGGACTGCGATCACTGTCAGACGATCCCCACTACGTCTGGGGGGTTCTTCTGGGATGGGGATGCCGGGCCGGCCTACTCTCGGGCCCGCCTCCGACCGCCGCGTGTTTGCCAAGCCGCCACCCCCATCGCGGTCCCGACGAACCCGAGGGCTGCGACAACGCTTTGGGTGCCCAGAAGTGCCGTCGTAAGTGCGCCGAACGCCATCACCGCAATGGGGATCACGCCGAACCACCACCACCGATCCGAGCGGTCGTCGGCTGGTGACCTCATGATCATGCTGGTGGTCGACCCGGTGATGTATCCGGTGGTCAGGTACGGCAGTCCGATGCGCCTGGCCAGGGCTGCCTGCATGCCCATGGCCAAGGCGATCGGGGCGACGCCGAATGCCGGAGCGAGGTGGGTGGTCGAGACGATCACCGCGCAGACCGCCACGAGGACGAGCTCGAGCAAGACCGCGAGCGGGGTCCCGAGTGGCCAGAGCTCTCCGTGAGCGGCGTTTGGCAGGTACCTGCCGGCGGCGGCCACGCCCAGAACGAAGCACGCGAGTGAGGTCAGCACTGCGACCGTGTTGATGGCACCGGAGTCCGTCACGCTGATCGCCAGGAGCACGACCGTCCCGGTCTGGTTGGAGACAAACGTGCCGCCGATGTGGAGAAAGGCGGTCGCATCGAGGCCGCCCGCAGCCGCGGTGAGGAACAGGAGTGCAATCGCCGCTTTTGGGTCGCGGTGCCAGGGTCCGACGGTGCTCACGACATGAGGCTTCTCGACGATTCCACGGCGATCTTCGATCAGGGCCTGAGCACGGCCTTGACGACGCCGTCGGCGCGCCGGTCGAAGGCGCTGAAGAGCCGAGGGGCGTCTTCGAGGCTCCCGTGGTGCGACACGATGCGCCCGGGACGGGCACGTCCGGCGACGACGAGGTCCCGGAGCAGGGTCGTGTACCGGCGGTCGTGGGTGCGCCCGAATCTGACGCTCACTCCCTTGTCGAAGAACGTGGCCCACGGCACGGTGAGCGAACCGTCGGACCTTGCTTCGGCGACCGGGTGGAAATCGTGCGCCGTGTAGACACCGGCGATTCCGACACTGCCCGTCGGGTTGACCAAGCGTGCCAGGTCGGCGATGACCCCGGTCGGATCCTCACGAGCCAGGTCTGTCCGGTCCGTGGCCTGAAACCCGACCGCGTCGATCCCCGCCTGCACGCCGCCCATCTGCTCCTCGCCCATCGGAAGGCCGGCCCGGCGCCGCAGCTCCTTGATCTGTTCCACAGGATCTCCCTCGGTGAAGTCAACCGGCACCGCTCCCAGCTCACCTGCCTGGTCAAGCCGTACAGGCACCCGGTCGACGACGTAGACCTCCGCAGCACCCCTGAGGATGGCGGAATGGGCGGCGAGGAGGCCGATCGCCCCCGCGCCGAAGATGGCCACGGTGGAGGCGGGGGAGACCCCGGCGAGCTCGGTCGCGTGCCATCCGGTGACGAAGGCGTCGGCAAGTAGGACGAAGTCGTCCTCGCGGGCATCGCCGGGCTCGCCGGGCAACAAGACGCAATTGGCGTCGGCGAAGGGAACACGCAGCAGCTCGGCCTGGGCTCCCCGGTAGGGTCCCATCCCCGCATAGCCGTACGCTGCTCCGAATTCTCCGGGGCGGACCCGAAGGCACGCGGCGGAAAAGCCTCGGGCGCAGTTCACGCAAACCCCGCAGAACAGATGCGTTGGCACGACCACCCGATCCCCCTGATTCACCATCGAGACGGCCTTGCCCACCGATTCGACGACACCGAGCGGCTCGTGGCCGAGCACCAGGCCCGGCTTTGCTCCCACCCGTCCGTCGTACATGTGGAGGTCGGTGCCGCAGATGGCGCTCGATGTGATCCGCACCACCACGTCGGTGGGCGCTTCGATCACCGCATCCGGGACCTGTTCTACCCCCACCCGCCTCGTGTCCTCGAACACCACTGCTCTCATGGCCTCTCCCTCCCGCCCGGTCAACCCTTACGAGCCTCACGTCCCGGATGCCGGCCGGGTTTGATCCGGTTCGACGGACAGGCCGCTTGAGTTGATGATGCCGCGAGGCGGTCGGCCTCGCGATGAAGAGCTTCCCACGCCGCGGGGCTGCAGCAGTCGACCGAGCTGTGAAGCCGGCGGACGTTGTACCAACCCTCGATGTAGTCGAACACCGCCGGGTGCAGTCCCTTGCGGGTCGGCCAGGCTCGGGGCTCGATCAGTTCACGCTTGAGCGTGGCACAGAAGGTCTCGGCCACGGCGTTCTCCCAGGCACCCACATTCGCACCACCGTCTCACTGAGATCGAAGTCCCTGGCCACGTGGCCGATACAGCTTGCTAAAGATCTCGGCGCTACTGTCGATTCAGTTCGTAGAGTCCGGAGCAATACACAGCCACCGAGTCGGAGGTCGGCGAATGAGCGAACCTGAAGCGTTTCGTATATGTCCCCATTGTGGATCGCAGGAGGTGCCGAAACTGATCGTGCGCTCAGCTGGGATGTCCGGCAGTGGGTCGAGCTGGCGGTGCCGTGCTTGCGACCGCGACTGGTCAGACGCGGAGTACCACCACCTCCGGGCGTCGTAACACCCGGATACCCGGCCCAAGGGCCGCAACACCTATTCGCCGCTTCGCTCAAGGTACCTAACAGCCCGGGCAGCTGCTCCCGAGCTGCCGGAGCTGCCGGAGGTGCCAAGGTCCCTGGCGACACCCGGGTCATCCGCTCTGCCGGCCTCACCGGGCCAGGTGGTGCCCCTCGAAGAAGCGGAGCATCAGACCCGTGGCGTCGATCTGGTCGGTGGTCGGGCCGTAGTTGGCCACCGGGAGGGTGATGGGGGAGCCGGGCCAGGTATGGCCGCCACCGACCACTGTGTAGAGGACGACGGCGCTGCCCGTCCAACAGCCGGCCCACGAGCGCCGGATCACCTGAGAGGCCGGTCGGAGGAGTTTCGGAACAGGGGAGCAGTCGTCCAGGGCGGCCCACTGGGCCAGGTTCTGCTCCACCCCGATGACGTGCACGCCGGGGAGCGCGACCCCGGTGCCGCCGGACGCGTAGGCCACGATCGGATCCGCCGTGCCGTGGAAGGCGATCACCGAGATCGGCCCGGTGCACGGTCGGAGCAGGAACTCGGCAGCCACCAGGCCGATCGCCGCGATCCGGTCCGACGCGGTGCATGCGGCGATGGCCGCGAACTCCGATCCCAGGGAGATCCCGGCAGCGTAGATGCGGGCGCCGTCGACGCAGTAGCGGGCCGAGAGGTCGGTGATGAGGGCCGACACGAAGGCCAGGTCGGCGGTGGCGGCGCCGGGAAGGGAGAGCTGCCACTGCCCGGACACGGCATCGGGGGTGGCCACGAGAAAGCCGGCGCGGGACGCCCGCCTGGGCATCTGGGTGTAAATGGACGTCTGGACGGCGTCGGAGCCGCTTCCGTGGAACAGGAGGATCAGCGGGGTCGGCATCGTTGGCCGGTAGCCGGCGGGGACGGCCAGCCGGTAGCTGCGGGCGAGGCCGTCCACCTGCAGCGACTGGACGACGTCCCCGGTGGGGGTGGCGGTGGCTCCCGGCCCGGGCACCGGCACGCGGCCGCACCCCGATGGCCGCGAGGTGGCGCCGGCCGGAGCCACGGAGGCCGATGCGCTGCTCGTCGTGCCGCGGCCGGCCGGCGCGGCCGGCCCGGGCCCCGTCGCCGCGACGGCGGCCACCGCAATGCCGAGGGCCGCCAGGGCGACCACCACCACCACCACCACCACCACCACCGCTGTCCGTCGGCGCCCCTTCATCGGACTCTCTGCTGCGACCTGTTCCGACCGGCCCACCACCAGGCCGGCCGGGGCGCTACGAGACGAGCCCGGCGGTGTTGATGTTGAGGCCGTCGGCACCCTTGGAACGGTGGACCACCTGGACCTCGGTGAACTCGGCCAGGCCCCAGGGGCCGTTCTCGACGCCCAGCCCGCTCCATTTGAAGCCGCCGAACGGTTGCTGCGGCGCCAGGGCGAGGTGGGTGTTGACCCACGCCGTGCCGCACTCGAGCCGGCCCGCAACCTCGGCCGCACGATCGCTGTCGGCGCCCCAGACCGAGCCCGACAGCCCGAAGTGGGTGGCGTTGGCCCGCTCCACCACGTCGTCGACGTCCCGGTACGAGATCACCGGCAGGGCGGGTCCGAACTGCTCCTCGTCGACGATGCGGGTGCCGTCCGACAGGCCGGTCAGGATGGTCGGCTCGAAGAAGTAGCCGGGCCGGTCCATGGCGTGCCCTCCGGTTGCAGCTCTCGCCCCATGGGTGAGCGCGTCGGCCACCAGTTCCTGCACCCGCTCGAACTGCGGCGCGTTGTTGATCGGGCCGAGCTTGGAGTCGGCTTCGGTCCCCTCGCCCACCTTGATCGACGAGGCCTGGGCGGCGAGGCCGTCGACCACGTCGTCGTAGAGGGCCTCGGGAACGTAGACGCGCTTGATCGCCGAGCACACCTGCCCGTTGTTGTTGAAAGCGCCGGCGAAGATGGCCTTGCTCACCACGGCCGGGTCGGCATCGTCGAGCACGATGGCCGGGTCGTTGCCGCCGAGCTCGAGGGTGACCCGCTTGAGGTCCGGGGCGGCCGACTGGGCGACCAGCTTTCCGGTCTCGATGGAGCCGGTGAAGCTGATCTTGCGAGGGACCGGGTGCCCGGTCATCCACGCCCCGAGCTGGTCGCCGCCGCTGACGACGTTGATCACACCGGGGGGCACGACGTCACGCAGCAGCTCTGCCACCTTCAGCGTGGTGAGGGGCGTGAAGGGCGAGGGCTTGAGCACCAGTGTGTTCCCGGCCAGCAGGGCGGGCGCGATCTTCCAGAACGCCAAGGTGAGCGGGAAGTTCCACGGCGTGATGGCCGCCACTACGCCGACCGGCCTGCGCACCACCTCGACCAGGGCCTCTCCGTCGTCCTGGATCACGTGGGGCGGCGTCTCCAGGTTGGCGAAGTACTGGCACCAGATGGCCGAGGCGAAGACCTCGATATGGGCGTCGCCGAGCGGCTTGCCCTGCTCGGCCGTGAGGATGGGGGCGAGCTCGGCCGACGACTCGAGCAGGACGTCGGCCATACTCACGAGGACCGCCCGCCTGGCAGCCTCGTCCGCCTTCCAGTCCCGCTGGGCCTTGGAGGCGGCATCGAATGCGGCGTCGAGCTGCTCGGTGCTGCACTCGGGGGCGTGGGCGAACACCTCGCCGTTGGCCGGATTGACCACGCCGAACGAGTCCGCCGCCGGCACCGTGTCCCCCCCGATCGTCATGACAAAGTCGGACATACAATTCCCCCGTCCTCGGTGATTAGGTTCTCTGTGAAGCTAAGACTCGGCCCACCCCCGTTGTCAAGGGTGCCGGCGCACCCCTGGGCCACCGGAACGGTTGGTGCAGGCCGGTCCGGCCGGCGGCGGACCTGCCGTGAGCCCGGCAGGTCCGAGGAGAGGTCAGACGGGCACCTGCTCGGGCTCGACCTCCGCAGTCGGCCCTCCGGGATGGTCGCCCGGAGCCGGGACGTCCGGGTCCACCGAGATGCGGGGGAGCATCCGGTCGAGCCAGCCCGGGAACCACCAGTTGGCCTTGCCGAACAGGAACATCAGCGAGGGGACGATGGCCATGCGGATCACCACGGCGTCCATCAGGATGCCGGCGGCCAGCCCGAGCCCGAACTCCTTGATGACCCGCTGACCGCCCAGGATGAACGACCCGAACACCAGGATCATGATCAGGGCTGCCGCGGTGATCGTCTTGCCGGTGGCCCCCAGCCCCTTGCGGACGGCCGTGCGGTTGTCACCGGACTTGAGCCACTCCTCCTGGATGCGGGTGACCAAGAAGACCTCGTAGTCCATGGACAGCCCGAACAGGATGGCGAACAGCATCACCGGGAGGAAGGCCTCGATGGGCCCGGGGCCGCCTACCTGGAAGACCGACCCCAGCCAGCCCCACTGGAACACCGCCACCAGGACCCCGAACGCGGCGCCTATGGAGAGCAGGTTCATGACGGCGGCGGTCAACGGGATGACGATGCTGCGGAACACGCCGGCCAGCAGCAGGAAGGAGAGCGCCACCACCAGTCCGATGAACAGGGGCAGCTTGGAGGTCAGCACCCGGGCGAAGTCGACGAAGATGGCCGTGTTCCCGCCGACGTAGACGGTCAGGCCGGAGCCGTCGACGGTGGCGGGGATCGTCTGTTGGCGAAGATGGTCGATGAGGTCGGTGGTGGCGGCGTCCTGCGGGGCCGACGCCGGGTACACCGTGATCAGCGAGACCTGTTTGCCGTCCTTGGCCGGCAGGACCACCGGCCGGCTGACGTGGGTGACATCGGGCTGCTTGGCGACCTGGTCGGCCAACTGGTCGAGCGCCTGGGTGTCGGCCTGGCCGGAGTTGACGGTCACCAGCAGCAGCGGACCGTTGAAGCCGGGCCCGAACCCGGAGGCCAGCAGGTCGAACGCCTGGCGGGTGGTGGTGCCCACCGGGTCGTTGCCCTGGTCGGAGGAGCCGAGCCGAAGGGAGAAGAAGGGGAGGGCGACCAGGACGATGACGACGAGGGCCACCACGGCCGGAAGGACCGGGCGCTCCTGGACGAACACGGCCCACTTCGGCCAGAAGCCCTTGGCGGCTGCGCCCACCACCCGGGGGCCGTTGGCGGCCAGGTCCTTCTTCTGGCGCCGGGACAGCACCCGCGGCCCGATGAAACTGAGGAAGGCGGGCAGCAGGGTCAGGGCCGCGATCATGGTGAACGACACGCCGATGGCCGCGGAGACGGCCAGGCCGTAGAGGAAGGAGACCCCGAGGGCGAACATGCCGAGCAGGGCGATGCACACGATGATGCCGGCGAAGAGCACGGCTCTCCCCGACGTGTTGACCGCGTTGGCGATCGACGACTCCATGTCCTCTCCGGCGATGAGGCCCTGCCGGTGCCGGGTCACGATGAACAGGGCGTAGTCCACGCCCACGCCGAGCCCGATCAGCAAGACCAGCTGGGTGGAGAATTCGGGCATCTTCAACAGGTGGCTGAGGAGCCCGATGAGGCCGATCGCCGTCCCGAGGGAGGCCAAGGCGGACAGCAGGGGGAGGGCCATGGCGAAGATGGAGCCGAAGACCAGCAACAGGACGATCCCGGCCAGGATGATCCCGAGCAGCGAGCCGCCGAACGACTGGCGGTCGGCCGACTCGGCCACCTGGCCCGCCACCGCGACCTGCAGGTCGGGGCCCCGTGCCGTCTGCGCAGCGGCCACGAAACGCTGGGCCGACGGGATCGAGATGTTCTGCGACTGCGTGTCGAAGGTGACCGTGGCGAATGCAGTGGTGCCGTCGGAACTGATCTGGGAGGACCCGAGCGGACCGTACGGGCTGGTGATGGCGGAGACGTGGGGAACGGCGGCCACCTTGGCCAACATGGCGTCGATCGTCGCCTGTACCGCCGGGTCGGTCACTTTGGTGCCGTTGGTGGCGCGGAACACGATCTGCTCCTGGTCACCGGCCACTTTCGGGGCCGCCGCCTTCAACAGGGACAGCGCGTGGGTCGACTCGGTGTTGGGCAGCGAGAAGCTGTTCGAGTAGGCGGTGCCCACCGCCTGGGAGAGGGCAGTGGTCCCGATGAGTGCGGCCAACCACAGCAACACCACGATCAGCCGATGACGTACGCACCAGGTCGCAAGCGCCTTCATGACGGTGAACTCCTCACAGTTTGATCTCGGGGTGGTGGGGGGTTGCTCGGGTGTCCTGCGCACCGACCCTAGGGCGGTCGGCACGCCGGCGGAGCCGGCTGCCGGGGACAGTCTCGCCGACGCACCGCCTCCGCCGGTAGTTCATCGGCGCCTTGGTCACCCGTCCTTTAGGCCGCACTTGCCCCGTGGCGGCCCTGGCGGCGACGTGTCCGGGTCGGCGGCCCGTGTGCACCATGATGGGTGGGTGGAATCGACCGACCGCCTGGTCCCGTTGGAAGGGGCATTCAACTTCCGCGACCTCGGGGGGTACGTGGGCGCCGGCGGCCGGGCAACCCGGTGGGGCCGGCTGTTCCGCAGCGACACGCTGCACGAGCTGACCCCCGGCGACGTCGACGCCCTCCGGGCGATGGGCCTGGCCACCATCATCGACCTGCGGACATCCCGCGAGCTGGTGCAGACCGGCAGGGGACCCCTCGAGCCGGAGCCCATCCTCTACCGTCATCTGGCGGTGGTCCGCGAGGGCGAGGGAGATGCCGTGGTGGCACCGGCGCCACCCGGGGACGACCTTGCCGAGCGCTACCTCTGGTACCTCGACGTGGGCTGTCAGGCGTTGGTCGACGCGCTGACGCTGCTGGGCGATCCGGCCAGCTTCCCGCTCGTCTTCCACTGCGCAGCGGGTAAGGATCGCACCGGGGTCCTGGCTGCCGTGGTGCTCGAGATCCTGGGCGTGGAGCGGGAGATCATCGTGGCCGACTACGTGATCACCGCCGAGCGGATGGAGCTGATCATGGGCCGCTACCGAGCCGACCCGGCACTCGCGGCACGGCTGGCCAAGGTGCCCGCCTCGCGTTTCAGCGTGCAGGCCGACACGATGGAGCGGTTCCTCGACGCCTTGTACGGCCGGTTCGGTGGGGCGCGGGCCTGGGCTGTCTCCGCCGGGGTCCCCGAGGCGTCGCTGGACCGGATGGAAGACCTGCTGCTGACTGCGGTCGACTGACCGCCGCGGGCAGATGCCCGTCCGGACCGGTCCCGTCCTACACTGCAGGTGTGATCGCTTCGATCTGGGTTCCCGTGCTGGCCGGCATGGTGCTGGTGCTCGGCCTCCTGATGGCCGGGGCGGCCGTCGGCGCCTTCATGCTCTGGCGCTTCGGCCGCAGGAAGTGGCGGGCCTTCCGCTCCCACGCCGCCGTGGTGGGTGCGCTGTCCCTGTGGGAGGCCACTGCCTCGGGCCGGGCCCGACGGGCAGTTCCCGCATCGGCCCAGGACATGCGCCAGTGGGCGCCACGCCGGGTCCGCAGGGAGATGTGGCGAGCGGTGGACCAGGCCGGCGCCGCGGTCCGGACCGCCACCGACCTCGACGCTCCGACCGCCGAGCTGCCGTCCCTGTGCCGACGCCTCCATGCCGCCGCGGTGGATCTCGACAGGGTGTTGCGGATCGAGCCAGACGGAGCGGTCCCGCCGGGGGCGTGCTCGCAGGCCATCGAGGTCATGCGCGCCGCGTCGGACGTGCAACAGGCGGCGGTGGCCTCGGCCAGCGACGCCAATGGGCAGCGCGTCCACGATCTCACCCGGGACGCCGTCCAGGAGATCCAGCTCCTCGACGCCGGCCTGGCCTCGGCCCGGGCCGCGTTGCCCCACCCTCCTCGCTGAACCGGTCCGCTGCCGCTCCGGCCGGTTCAGGACGCGGGAGCCGAGAGCACCTCGCCGATGGCCCCGGCCAGGACGTCGAGACCGTCGGCCAACAACTCCTCTTCGATGACCAGTGGCGGGAGCAGCCGGATGACGTTTCCGTAGCTTCCGCAGGAGAGGACGACCACGCCGGCCCGGTGGCAGGCCTGGACGATGCGCTTGGCGGCCTCGGCATCGGGCTCCATGGTCCCCGGCCGGACCAGCTCCAGGGCGATCATCGCCCCGCGTCCCCGGATGTCGCCGATGCACGGATACGAGGCCTGCAGGGGGCCGAGCCGGGCGACGACGGTGTCCCCGATGTCACGCGCGGCCACGGCCAGGTCCTCGTTCCTCATGGTGTCGATGGCGGCCAGCGCCGCGGCGCATGCGGCCGGGTTTCCCCCGTAGGTACCGCCGAGGCCCCCGGAGTGCACGACGTCCACCAGGTCGGCGCGACCGGTCACCGCGGCCAGGGGCATGCCTCCGGCCATGGCCTTCGCCGTGGTCAGGAGATCAGGGACGATCCCCTCGAACTCGCAGGCGAACCAGTCTCCGGTCCGGCAGAACCCGGTCTGGATCTCGTCGGCTGCCAGCAGGACGCCACGATCGTGGCACCAGGCGGCAATGGCGGGGAGGAACCCGGGAGCGGGAACGATGAAGCCGCCCTCGCCCTGGATCGGCTCGATGAGCACGCAGGCCACGTTGTCCGCGCCGACCTGGCGCTCGATCTGCTCGGTTGCCCTCGCCGCGGCCTGCTCTCCGGTCATTCCGTCGGGGTCCCGGAAGGGGTACGACATGGGGACCCGGTAGACCTCGGGGGCGAAGGGGCCGAACTTCTCCCGGTAGGGCATGTTCTTGGCCGTGAGAGCCATGGTCAGATTGGTGCGGCCGTGGTAGGCGTGGTCGAACACCACCACCGCTTGACGGCCGGTCACGTGGCGGGCGATCTTGACCGCGTTCTCCACTGCCTCGGCACCGGAGTTGAACAGCGCGCTGCGTTTGGGCTGGTCGCCTGGGGCCAGCGCGTTGAGCGCCTCGCACACCGCCACGTAGAGCTCGTAGGGGCTGATCATGAAGCAGGTGTGGGCGAATCTGGCGATCTGTGCCTGCACCGCGTCGACGACGGCAGGGGCGGCATGCCCCACGCTGGTCACGGCGATTCCGGCACCGAGATCGATCAGCGAGTTGCCGTCGACGTCGACCAGGATGGCCCCGGACGCCTCCCGTACGTAGACCGGGAAGACGGAGCTCACCCCCGGAGCGACTGCGGCCGAACGGCGACGTTCGAGGTCCTTCGAGTTGGGACCCGGGAGCTCGGTGACCAGGTTGCGTTGCTGCTTGATCGGTGAGGTTTCCACCCCTGGGAGAGTAGTGGACTTATCGGCCGGTCCTCCCCGGCCCCCCGGGGGCCGAGGCCCGTGGACCGGGTACCTCCGGCGTAGGTGCAGTAGTGTTCCCGGCCGTGTCGGAAGCCGTTGCCCACCGACGGCGAACCGCCAGCTCCGAGTGGATTTCCGCGCTGGCGGCGAGGTGGAGACGGCCGTTCCTGATCGCCCTCGGGGTCACCGTCGGGCTCCGAGTGGTCAGCGAGCTGGTCGCTCTGGTCAGCGCCTACGGCGTTGCCTTCCCCCACGTCGTCGCCCACGACCCCCACACGCTGATCGAGGTCTGGAACCAGTGGGACACCGGGTTCTACCTGTCGATCGCCGCTCACGGGTATCCGGCCGCCCGACTGACCGGGGCCCATGCGGCCGGGAACCCCCTGTTCATCGCCTTCGGGCCGCTGTACCCGACCGCGATCCGTCTGGTGCATAGGGTGACCGGCACCGGGCTCCTCCTCGCCGGGCAGCTGGTCAGTGCCCTGTCGATGGTGGTGGCGGTGGCCGGCCTCGTCCACCTGGCGGAGAAGGACGAGGGACACAGCCGGTCCGGGACCACCGCCATGCTGCTCGTCGCCTTTCCCACCGCCTTCTTCCTACTCGCCGACTATCCGGATTCGATGGCACTGGCCCTCGCCGTGTGGGCGTTCATCGCCGTCCGAAACCGATACTGGGTGCTCGCCGGACTGGCCGCCGCCGGTCTGTTCCTCACCAAGTACTACCTGGCCATCGTCGTGGTGGCTTTGCTGGTCGAGGTCTGGGAGGCCCGGTCGCCCGGCGACCACCGGGCCCGGTCACGACGGGAGCCCCTGCTCGCCGCGGTGGCCGTGGTGGTACCGACGCTCGCCGCCGGCGTCGGCTGGATGGTGTTCTGCGCCCGCCGCTACGGCGACGCGCTGGCGTTCGTCCACATCCAGTCGCGGTGGGGCCGCCACTTCGCGTTTCCCTGGACCCTGGTCTGGAGGACAGGCGGCGACCTAATCCATCTCCGCTTCCTCGACACCTCGACGGCGAGCGTGATGGAACTGTTCGACTCGGTGACCGTCGTGCTCCTGATCGGTGTGGCGGTCTACTCGTACCTGCGCATCCGGCGGTCCTACGGGGTGATGCTGGGCCTGGCAGCCTGCGCCTTCACCTTCCAGACCATTCTCTACAGCGAGACCCGCGAGGTGCTGGCGCTCTTCCCGTTCTTCATCGGCGGTGCACGCTGGGTCGACGGGCACCCCTGGAGGGAGCGGGCGGTGCTGGCCTGCTTCCTCCCGGCCTCCTACTTCCTGATCTCCCGCTTCGTGACCAACCACTTCGCCGGTTAGGGCCCGCCGGTCAGGACGTTCAGGGGGTCCGGATGACGATCACCCCGAGCATCGCCCCGTGGGGATCGGCGAGCACGGCCATGCTCGATGTCCATGGGCGGCACGGTCACGGTGCCCCCAGCCCGGCACGGACGCGGCCCGCCGTGCCGGGGAGGACTCAGTTGCCGAAATTCCAGCTCTCGCCGTCCTCGTAGCGGTGGAGGATGTTCTTGGCAATGAGGATCTTGTGCACCTCGTCGGGCCCGTCTGCCAGCCGCAGCACCCGGGCGGTCAGGTACATCTGGGACAGCGGCAGGTCGTTGCTCACCCCTGCACCGCCCCACACCTGGATGGCCCGGTCGACCACCCGGTGGTAGGCGGCGGGCACGAAGACCTTGATGGCCGAGATGGCCGTGCGGGCATCCGGGTCGCCGTTGGCCACCTTCTCTGCGGCGTTGATGGTCATCAGCCGGGCCGACTGCACATCCATGTAGCTCTCGGCGATGAACCCCTGGACGAACTGCTTGTCCTTGAGCAGGCCACCGTGCACCTGGCGGGTGAGGGTCCGCTCCACCATAAGGTCGAAGGCCCGCCACATCTGGCCGACCGAGTTCATGCAGTGGTAGACCCGCCCCGCACCGAGGCGGTCCTGGGCGGCCTGGTGGCCCTGCCCGACCTGGCCGAGGGTGTTCTCGATGGGGACGCGGACGTTCTCGTACTTGATCTCGCAGTGATCGGAGGTCGAGTGGCCGAAGATGCCGATGCCCCGGATGATGTTGACTCCGGCGGCGTCGGTCGGCACGATGATCTGGGTCATCTGGCCCGGCTTGCCCAACTCGCCGGTGGGGTCGTTGGCCCTGCACATGACGATGAAGAAGTTGGCGTCGATGCCGTTGGAGGTGAACCACTTGTGCCCGTTGATCACCCAGTGTTCACCGTCCCGGACCGCCTCGGTCTCGATGGAGCGCGGGTCGGACCCGGCATGGTCCGGCTCCGTCATGGAGAACCCCGACTCCATCTCTCCCTCGATGAGGGGGATCAGCCATTTGCGCTTCTGCTCCTCGGTGCCGTACTTGACCAGGATGCTGGCGTTCCCCGAGTTGGGCGCGGCGATGCCGAACAGGGTGGAAGCGCCCACCGCGTAGGCGAGGATCTCGTACATGTAGGCCAGGGACAGGAAGTCGAGGCCCATGCCGCCGTACTCCTTCGGCAGATGGGGCGCCCACAGCCCTGCCTGGTTGACCTTGACCTTGATCTCCTCGCGCAGCTCGATGCTCTGGCGCCGGCTGTGCTCACGCTCGTCCTCGGTGAGCCCCCCCTCCCGGCGCGACCGCCACAGCGTCTCCTCGTTGGGGAGGATCTCGGCGTTGATGAAGTCGGCCGTGCGGCGACGGATGTCGTTGATCTCGGGATCCAGGGCGGGTATCGGCGTCACGTTGATCGCCACAGTGATCTCCTTTTCGGGCGTCCGGGTTGTCGACACCCATCATGGCCCAGCGGGGATGTTCGCAGCCCATCGAGCGGTGCCGGGCGCGTCGGCCCTGCTCGGACCGGCTGCCCCGTCGTCGACGGGCCGCCGTCGTTCATGCCGGCACGGGCTCGGTCGGTTCGTCGACCTCCGAGGCGCCGATGCGACAGCGGGCCGCCGCCTGGCCGAGGAGCACCACGGCATCCGGCGGTTCGGTGGCAGCCCGTCCGTATGAGGGTCGGGTCGCGCCGCGGTCGTCCCGTCAGGAGTTCTTCGCGGTCAGGTCGTAGACGGTCACGCCGTCGACCGTGGTGGCCGTGAAGTCGGCGCTCACCCAGGAGGCGATCTGCGACGCCGGTGACGTGCCGGAACTTCCGGTTCCGCCCGGGCCTCCGAGACCGCCGCCACCCGCGATGTAGTAGTGGATGCGCCCCTGGGCCACGTACTTCTCGAACTGGGCCAGCGTGGGGGCCGGGTCGGTCCCGTTGAACCCGCCGATCGACATGACCGGATCACGGGCGGCCAATTGGTAGCCCGAGGCGGAGTTCGAGCCGGTGGTGGCCGCCACCCACGAATACTGCGAGGCGTTCTTGCCGAGCAGGGCGACCAACTGCTTGCCGGGTGTCGACGCGTTGAGTAGCCCTCCGGCGGCACCGCCGCCGAAGCCACCGGCACCGCCGCCGAAGCCACCGGCACGACCGGGGAACCCGCCGGCTCCGCCGGGGAACCTGCCCGGTCCGCCACCGAAGCCACCGGCACCACGTTGGAATCGGCCGGGAAGGGTGAAGCCGGGTGGCAGCGTGGTGCCGTTGCGTCCCCCGGTGCCGCCGAAGGCGCGGAAGCCACCGAGCCCACCCGGGCCACCGAATCCGCCGCCACCCTGGACGGCCGGTCCGGCCGAGGGGATGGAGCCGCTGTGGGGGGTGGCCGCGGTGGTGAGCGAGTAGGCGGCGGGACCCGCAATGATCGAGGCGATGCCGAATCCGGCGATCCCGGCGGCCAGCACGCCGCGGGCCTTGGGAACCAGGGCGATGCCCGCCGCGGCGACCAGCCCCAGGACGAGGACCACCCAGCGGAGTGCCGGATACCAGTGCGGGCTCCACCCGAGGATGACGAACGCCCAGGCGATGCTGGCCAGGATGGCCACGGCCAGAGCCAGTCGGGGGAAGACCTCCCGGCGCCGGCGCCACAGGGTCGAGGCCCCCATACCCACCAGGGCGCCGACGGCGGGGGCCAGGGCGATCGTGTAGTACGGGTGGATGATGCCCTGGGCGAAACTGAAGGTGGCGCCGGTGAGCAGCAGCCATCCCCCGAAGAGCAGGAATCCGGACCGCACCCGGTCCGTTCTCGGGGCGCGCCGGGTCAGCCACAACGCGGCGACCAGGCCGATCAGCGCACCCGGGATCAGCCACGAGATCTGACCGCCCATCTCCTTGAGGAAGAGGCGGTCCCATCCGGTCGGGCCCCACGGGCTACCACCGCCACCGACCTGTCCGCCGACGCTGCCGGTCTCGCTTCCGGTCAGGCGGCCGATTCCGTTGTAGCCGAAGATCAGGTTGAGCAGGTTGTTGTCGGTGGAGCCACCGATGTACGGCCGGTCCGCAGCCGGCGTCAGCTGGACCGCGGCCACCCACCACCCGGCCGAGACCACCACGGCGATGCCCGTGTAGACCAACTGCACGATCCGTCGGCCCAGCTTGGGCGGTCCGGCCAGCAGGTAGACGAGCGCGAGCACGGGCAGGAGGATGAGCGCCTGCATCATCTTGGTGATGAACCCGAACCCGATCAACGCGCCGGCCAGGACCATCCACCGGGTGCGCCCGCCGTCGACGGCCCGGATGGTGGCATAGGCCGCGCCGGTCAGTAACAGGGTCAACAGCGCGTCGGGGTTGTTGAAGCGGAACATCAAGGTGGCCACCGGAGTGAGGGCCACCACCACGCCGGCCAGGATGGCCGCCTCGGGGGCGAACCAACGCCGGACGCAGAGATAGAGGAGGCCGACCGTGGCCACGCCTTCGAGGGCCTGGGGCACCAGGATGCTCCACGAGTTCACCCCGAAGAGGCGGGCGGAGATCCCCATCACCCAGAGCGAGGCGGGTGGTTTGTCCACGGTGATGAAGTTGGACGCGTCGAAGGAGCCGAAGAAGAAGGCCTTCCAACTCTTGGTGCCGGCCTGGACTGCGGCAGAGTAGAAGCTATTGGCCCAGCCCGACTGTCCGAGTCCCCAGAGATAAAGGAATCCGGTGCCGACCAGCAGGACCAGCAGCGAGGGCCGGACCCAGGCCGGATCCTCCGCTCGTCCCCGCACCAGCCGCTTCGGCCAACCGGAGGGGTCCCCGGGGATCGGTGGGTCGGCGACGGGAGTGCCGGTGGGCGCAGCGCCTTCGTGGTCGTCCCCGTCCCCGCCGACGGCAGTCGTCTCCCTGAAGGTCAGTCCAGGGGGCACCCCGTAGGTGGACGTCGGGTCATCGGTGACCGTGCGGAGGGTGACGGGAGCGACGGATGCCACGGCGCCGGGCACGGTTCCGTCGAGCATGCGTCGGTCGTCGGTCAGATCGGTCGGGTTCATCGAGGCGTCCTCGTCATCGTCGGTTCCCCGTCGGCGTGGTCGCCTGTTCCGAGCATGCGGGGCGGCGCTACCAGGTGGGTTCCGAAGGCGGGGCGGAACACCCACGTGCGCAGGATGCCGAACCGGATCACCGCGGCTCCGACGTTGGCGACGGAGACGGCGCACAGTTCGGGAAGCAGGGAGGTGAGCCCGAGGGCCCGGGTGGCCGCCAGGGCACCGGTGGTGGAGGACAGGCTGATGGCGAGCAGAGCAGCTCCCGTCGCCATGCGGTGGGGGCGATCGAGTCCGTAGCGAGAGGTGCCGGCCATTCCCCGATGGGCAGCGGTGTTGCCCAGGCTGCACAGCCCGATGGCCAACGCGTTGGCGGCGTAGCTTCCCAGGCCGGGCTCGAGGGCGGCGAACAGTCCGACATAGGCGAGCGTGCTCACGACCCCGACCCCGGCGAACCGGAGTAGCTCGTCGGCAAAGACCTCTGGGTCCGTCGTCGTGCCGACGGTGCCGATCGTGTGAGGCCGCGCGCCCGTTCCGGTGCCGGCGGCTCCGTTGCCGGTGCGCCCACTGCCGCCGACAGGGGATACGCCGTTCGAGCTCGAGCTCGAGCTCGAGCTCGGTCCGGTGCCTCGAGGTGCCGCAGGGCGGGCCGGTCGCAGGACCGCCCGCTGCCTCGAGGCCGGGCCCATCATCCGCCACACGCCCCGTAGGTCCAACCATGCGGTGTGGGCCACCTCTACCCGTGAATCGACGTCGTCGACCCAGTCGACCGGCACTTCGTGGATCCGCAGGCCGATGCGCTGGGCGGTGATCAGGATCTCCGTGTCGAAGAACCAGGCGTCGTCCTCCACCAGCGGCAGTAGCTCCGCTGCAGCCTCGCGTCTCATGGCCTTGAACCCGCACTGGGCATCGGTGCACGAGCTGCGCAGCGCGGTCCGGAGCAACAGGTTGTAGCCGCGTGAGATGAACTCGCGACGGGCGCCCCGCACCACGTGGGCGCCTGGGGCGAGACGGCTGCCGATGGCCAGGTCGCTGTGGCCGGACAGGAGAGGGGCCACCAGGGGAAGGAGGGCGTCGAGACCGCTCGCCAGGTCCACGTCCATGTACGAGACGACCGGGGCGGTGCTCTCAGCCCACGCTGCCCGCAGGGCGCGGCCCCGGCCCTTCTGGTCGAGGTGGACGGCCCGCACCCGGGGGAGCGTGTCTGCCAGGTCGAGGGCGATCTGCCAGGTGTCGTCGGTGCTGGCGTTGTCGGCGATCGTGATGGTGCTGACGAAGGGGAACGACGAGTCGAGGTAGGAGCGCAGCGTGGCGATGCTGGACGCCAGCTGCCCGGCCTCGTTGTAGACGGGGATGACGATGTCCACGTCCGAGGAGGTCTCGGTGACTCCGGCCTCGTCCTGGTGGGTGCGTGGGAGTTGGATGACGCTCATGCAACTGACTCTGCAAGGTGGAGATCGGATGCGGGTGGGAGCCACCTGGGGGTCCCCTGCGGGAATTGGACGGTGCCCCGGGCCCGGGGTGGCCGATGTGCGTCGCAAACCGGGCGGTTGGTCACTCGATCGATCGATCGCCTGCAAAGAGCGTGGTTGCCGGGTGGGTCCCGGGCTCTCGGTCGGCATCCCGATCGTCGGTCACGTCAACCTGGTCGGCGACTTCAGCGGAAGCGGCCACATCGACCGGGTCGGCCCCGGGGGGAGTGGCGGGCAGGTGGACGGTGAAGGTCGTCCCCGATCCGACACGTCCTCGGGCGGACACCGTGCCCCCGTGAGCGGTCACGATGGCACTCACGATCGACAGGCCCAGTCCGGCACCCCCGTGGGCACGCGACCGGCTGGGGTCGGACCGGTAGAACCGCTCGAAGACGTGCTCGGCCTCCTCGGGTTCCATGCCCGGGCCGGTGTCCGCCACTGCGATCACCGCTCCGGAGGCGTCCCGTGTCACCGACACCCGGGCGGTGGTGCCCGGCGGGGTGTGGGCACGAACGTTGCCCAGCAGGTTGTCGATCAGCTGGCGCAGGCTGGTGCCGTCGCCCATCACCTCGATCGGCTCGGACGCCTCGAAGGTCAGGGGCCACTGCGGCCCCACCGTCGACGCCGTCTGCACCGCTTCTGCACAGAGGGCGACCAGGTCCACCGAGTGGCGCTCCATGGGACGCCCTTCGTCCAGCCGGGCAAGGAGCAGCAGGTCGGCCACCAGGTGCTCCATCCGGGAGGTCTCGCTCTGGATGCCGCCCATCAGGCGCTCGAGGTCCTCCTTCTGCTCGGAGGCGCCGCGCCCGAACAGCTCGGCATAGGCCGAGATGGCCGCGATCGGTGTGCGCAGCTCGTGCGAGGCGTCGGCCACGAAGCGTCGGAGCCGTGCCTCGGAGGCTCGCAGTTGCCGCTCCGAAGCCAGACGGGCGCTGAAGGCGGACTCGATCCGCGTGAGCATGACGTTGAGGGTCCGGGCCAGCCGCCCCACTTCTGTGGTGTCGTTCTCCCCGGGGACCCGCTCGGTCAGGTTGCCGTCGGCGATCGATTCCGCCGTGCGCTCCATGTCGCGCAGTGGCCGCAGTCCGATGCGGACCAGCCACAGGCCCCCGAGCAGGGCCATGACGACCGCGCCGCCGGTGACGGCAAGTTCGACCAGGAGGAGGTGGTGGAGGGTGCTGCCGGTGTCGCCCAGAGGCTGGGCCACGATGAGGTAGTCCCCGTCGGCGAGCGTGGAGGCGCGGACACGGAATCCCGGGCCGTTCGGCTGTGAGGAGGGCACATCGAAGTAGGCGACCTGGGTGCCGTCCGGGCCGGTGGAGAATCCGGTGATGGTGCTCGGTAGCTGCGGCGTGTACGCGGTCCCGTCCACATAGGACGGGCAGCTTTGGGAGTTGACCACCGCTCCTGTCGGGGTGCGCACCTCGACCGCGGCGATCTGGACCGCGTTGGACGGGGGACCCCCTTCGGGGTCGGAGGTCCCCGCAGGGCCGGAACCGCCGGGTTGGAGCCGGCCGGGACCGCCGTAGCAGAGGAGTGTCCCGCCGTTGTTGAGCCCGCGCTCGTAGCCCACGTTGAACTGGTCGAGCTGCTGGTCGACCCGCTGGTAGAGGAACGACTCCAGGGCCGAGTAGGTGACCACGTCGGCGATGGCCAACGCCACCAGGGCGATGACGCCGATGGCGATCAGCAGTCGGCTCCGGAGGGACATCGGCTACTCCGCCGTCGGCTCACGCAGTGCGTAGCCGACCAGACGCACCGTGTGGATGACGGGGGGACCGACCGCCTCGAGCTTCTTGCGGAGGTAGCTCACATAGGTCTCGACCACATTGCCGTCCCCGCCGAAGTCGTAGTGCCACACGTGGTCGAGGATCTGCGACTTGGACAGCACGTGGCGGGGGTTGAGGAGGAAGAAACGCAGCAGGTTGAACTCGGTCGCCGTCAACGAGATGGGCCGGTCGTCCCGGGTCACCTCGTGCGCGCCCTCGTCCATCTCGATGTCGGCGAAGCGGAGGATGCCCTCGTCATCGGGCTCGCTGCCGATCCGCCTCAGGATGGCGTGGACCCGGGCCACGATCTCGGCCAGGGCGAAGGGCTTGGTGACGTAGTCGTCGCCGCCGACGGTCAGGCCGGCCACCTTGTCCTCGATGGCGTCGCGGGCGGTCAGGAAGAGGATCGGCACGCGGAGGCCGTCGGCTCGCAACCGGCGGGTGACCTCGAGTCCGTCGAGGTCGGGCAGCATCACGTCGAGCACGATCAGGTCCGGCGGGTGCTCCTGGGCGGCGGACAGGGCCAGCCGGCCGTTGGCCACCCCTTCGACGTCGAACCCCTCGTAGCGGAGGGAGGTGGCCACGGCGTCGACGATGGACGGCTCGTCGTCGACGACCAGAATTCGTTGGCTGCGGGTGGGTTCCACCGTGTTCTCCTCCTGCGATCTCCACAGTCCTGAGCTGCGAGTTCCACCAGCATCGCACCGGGGTTTGGCTACTGGGTGTGATCCGCCTGTGGGCCAGCTGTGAGTCCTGATCCGCTCGTGCATGCATTCACAGGGACCTCCCAGCTGACGCAATGCTGACTCTCCGGCGAGCCCTGTGCAATGGGGTCACCGAGGGGCAGCGCCCGGGCGCTGCCCCCGTCGATTGACAACGACACACGTTCTCCGCCCTCCACACGAAAGGTCAGGACATGCCA
This sequence comes from Acidimicrobiaceae bacterium, assembly GCA_003138855.1. Classification (GTDB taxonomy): domain Bacteria; phylum Actinomycetota; class Acidimicrobiia; order Acidimicrobiales; family RAAP-2; genus Bog-756. The sequence continues at coordinate 22,785 of PLHF01000154.1, forward strand.
ACCCAGCCCCCCGAACACCAGCGCCCTCTTGGCCACCGCTCCTTGTCGAGGGACCGGGCCATGGGTCGCGTCCGACGTGCCACGACGTCGATCGGCATCGCGGCAGCCGTCGGCACCGTCGGCCTCGGTGTCCTGGTGGCGTCCGAGTCGACCGCCCACTCGTCGGCGGTGACCGCGCACGCCACCACCGCCACGACGTCGGGCTCGTCCTCCGGCACCAGCGCCACCACCACGCCGACCACGGTGTCCGGGCAGTCGTCCACCGGATCTGCGGCCGGAGGGTCGTCGCCGTCGGCATCCGCCTCGGCGGCCAACCCGACCACCACCACCCCCACGACCTCGCCGGTCACCGTGTCGGGGCAGTCATGAGCAGCGCCCAGTTGGAGACATCGGCGGCGGGCACGTACACGGACGCGCCGGCCGCCACCCGTTCGATGCGTGCCATCGGAACCACTGCAGTGGTGGCGGTGACCGCCGCCCACAGGGCTGACGAGGCCCTCGCCTTGTTGGCCGGCCAATTGGCGGCCATCGACCAGGCCTGCAGCCGATTCCGCGACGACTCGGAGCTCCGGCGGGTGGAGGAGAGGAGTGCGGGACGGCCGATCGGGGTGACCCCCCTGCTCTTCGAGGCCCTCGAGGTCGCGTGCGTGGTGGCTGTGCAGACTGCGGGCACCGTGGACCCGACCATCGGGTCGGCCCTCGTCGAACTCGGCTACGACCGTGACTTCGAGGGGATGTGCCGCGACCTGCCGGCCTCCGGCCACCGGCCGCAGCCGGCTCCGGGCTGGTGGCGGATCGAACTGGACCCCGTCGAACGCACCGTTGCCATCCCCCCGGGCGTCCACGTGGACCTCGGGGCGACCGCCAAGGCATTCGCCGCCGACCGCGCCGCGGCCAGGATCGCCGAGGCGCTCGCCTGTGGCGTCCTGGTCAACCTGGGAGGCGATGTGGCAGTGGCCGGTCCCGGCCCCCGGGACGGGTGGGCCATCGGCATCGCCCCCGAATGCACCACGGACCCGGCTGCGGTCGACCAGGTCGTGTCCCTCCACGGCGGAGGCCTGGCCACCTCGGGTACCACTGCCCGGGCATGGACGCGCGACGGGCGACCGGTGCACCACATCGTGGACCCGTGGACCGGCGAAGCCGCCCAATCCGTCTGGTCGCTGGTGTCGACCACCGCGGCCTCCTGTGTGGAGGCCAATGCCTGGAGCACGGCGGCAGTCGTCTGGGGTCATGACGCGCTCGGGAACCTGGCCGCCCAAGGCGTGCCGGCCCGGCTGGTGGCCGCCGACGGAATCGTCGTGCATGCGGGGGGATGGCCGGTGGACCCGATCGACGTCTGCCACGGACGAAAGGCACCGTGATGCTCGCCTCCCACTCGACCACCATCTGGTACGCCATGCGCGCCACGGGCATCGTCGCACTGGTGCTCCTGACCGGCACCGTGGTGCTCGGAATCCTGACGGCCGGGCGCGTGGGGTCACCTTCGTGGCCGGCCTTCGCCCAGGCCGATCTGCACAAGCGGGTCTCGCTGCTCGCCATGGCCTTCCTCGCCCTCCATGTCCTCACCGCCGTGGTCGACACCTATGTGCACGTGGGGTGGGCATCGGTGCTGGTGCCGTTCGTGTCGCCCTACCGGCCGCTGTGGACCGGGCTCGGAACCGTCGGCGTGGACCTCCTGGCCGCGGTGGCCATCTCGAGTGCTCTGCGCCAAAGGATGAGTGCACGCACCTGGCGGGCCATCCACTGGCTGGCCTACGGCAGCTGGCCGGTGGCCATGGCCCACTCGCTGGGCATGGGCACCGATGCCTCCAGGCTGTGGATGGACGCGCTGGCAGCCGCGTGCACGCTGGCGGTCGGTGGCGCACTGGCCTGGCGGGTCCACGACCACCGGGAGGCCAGTGCACGGGCCGCACGGGCGGGTGCCACCACCCGGGCCGTGCCCGTGCACCGTGCCGACCGTTCGGCTGCCCGGCTGTCCACCGGGGCATCGACACCTCGGCCCGGGTCGACGCGCCCGGTCTCTCCAGCTCCGACCGGAGCCGGTGCACCCGTGGAACACCGCACCGCTTCCCCAACCCGATTGCTCGAGAAGGACCGAACATGAGTGCCATGACCCTTGACGCCAACGACCGGCTGCTGACCGTGCCCCCCCGGGCCCGGTCGGCCACCGACCTCACCCCTGACCTGGCCGGCCACCTGGCCACCCACGGTGCGTTGGCCGTCCCCACCCGGGACGATGCCGCCTGGACGGCGGCCGTGTGGCGGGCGGTGTCCGAGTCGGGGCTCCTGGGGCGGGGCGGGGCGGGATTCCCCGCCGCGGTCAAATGGGATGCCGTCCGGAGCGGCGGTAGGCGGCCGATGGTGGTGGTGAACGCCATGGAGGGCGAGCCGGCCAGTGCCAAGGACAAGGTTCTGCTGGCCTACTCGCCCCACCTGGTGTTGGACGGGGCCGACGTGGCCGCCGCCGCGGTCGGGGCTTCCGACATCGTGATCTGTGTCACCGACGACAACGGCCCGACCGCTGCGTCGGTGACGGCAGCCGTCGCTGAGCGTGCCCGTGCGGGGATGGCCCACCGTCGGATCTCGGTGGAACGACCGCCGGGACGTTACGTGTCCGGGGAGGAGTCGGCCCTGGTGGCGTGGCTGAACAACCGGAGGGCGCTCCCGTCCCTGCGGATCGACAAGTCGGTCCCGCTCGCCGTCGGCCGACGACCGGTGCTGGTGCACAACGCGGAGACGCTCTCGCAGGTGGCGCTCATCGCCCGCCACGGGCCTGAGTGGTTCCGTCGGCTGGGGACTCCCGAGGCACCCGGTTCCACCCTGGTGACGGTCTCCGGTGCGGTCCGGTCACCGGGCGTGCTCGAAGTGGAGCTGGGGACGCCGGTGGGGGACATCGTCCGCCGCGCCGGCCTCGAGGGTGCGCTGTCGGGCCTGCTGCTCGGCGGTTACGGCGGGGCGTGGCTCGATCCCTCCCACCTGTCCACGCCGTACGCTCCCGGCCCCCTGGCCGCGGCCGGGGCCACCATGGGCGTCGGCATCATGGTGGCGCTCCCGGTCACCTCGTGCGGCATCGCCGAGACGGCCCGCATCGTCCGGTACATGGCCGGCGAGAGTGCCGGGCAGTGCGGCCCGTGCGTCTTCGGACTGCCGGCCATCGCCGACGACCTCGAACAGTTGGCGGTCGGCCGCGCCGGGGCCGACGTGCTCGAGCGCATCGAGGTTCGGGCGGCCGTCGTCGACGGGCGCGGCGGGTGCCGCCACCCCGACGGCGTGGTCCGTCTGGCCAGGACCGCCCTGGCCGTCTTCGCCGATGACGCGCTGGCCCATGGACGGGGACGGCCGTGTGCCGGACACCGCGCTCCCAGTGTGCTGGCCCTTCCGGCAGCCACGACCCGGGACCGGTGGGCATCATGACCACTCGACAGCGGATCGGGCTGCGGGTCCGGGTCGACCCGGTGGCCTGTGACGCCTACGGCTACTGCGCCGAGCTGCTCCCCGAACGGGTCACCCTCGACGAATGGGGGTACCCGATCGTCGACGGCACTCCGGTCGCCGGCGGGCTGGTGGCTCTCGCCACCCGGGCAGCCGCCGAGTGCCCCCGGCGGGCCGTGCTCCTGGAACAGGTGCTCGTCTCCCGGTAGCGCGGACGGGAGCCTTCCTCCCGGCGGGGCGGGGGCGCACATCGCCGCCGACCACTCGTCGTCGCGGGCACCCCGGCTCTTAGGCTGCCCCTATGAGCGGGGCATCGATCGGAGGTCCGCCCGGCCGGGGGGGAGGGGCCGGGGACAGCCTCTGGGCTCCCGAGCGCCGGGCGCTCACGGTGGGTCTGGTGCTCACCATCACCTTCGTGGCCTCCGAGGCACTGGCCGTGGTGACCATCATGCCGGAGGTCGCCCGCGACCTGGGCGGCCTCCATCTCTACGGCTGGGTGTTCAGCGCCTTCCTCCTGGGCTGCATGGTCGGCATCGTGGCCGCCGGCCGGGAGGCGGACCGATCGGGCCCCACCCGCCCCTACGTGGCCGGCCTCGTACTGTTCGGCGCAGGTCTGGTGGTGGCCGGCCTCGCCCCCACGATGATCGTCCTGGTGGTGGGACGGACGCTGCAGGGCCTGGGCGCCGGAGCGATCCCCGCGGTGGCCTACGTGGCCATCGGCCGGGCCTTCCCCGAGCGGCTCCGGGCCCGGATGATGGCGGTGCTCTCGACGGCGTGGGTGGCCCCCGGGATCGTCGGACCGCTGGCCAGCGCGGCGGTGGCCCACGTCTTCGGGTGGCGGTGGGTGTTCCTGGGCTTGATCCCCTTCGTGGCCGTGACCGGGGTGCTGGCCCTGCCCGGCTTGGCCCGGCTGGGGAGGCCGGCCAACCCCCCGGAGGTCGAGCACCGGATGGTGGATGCGGTCCGCACCGCGGTGGGGACCGGCCTGGTGCTCGGGGGGCTGACCGCCGGGCACCCGGTCCTGGTGGTGCCATTGGTGGCCGCCGGAGCCGTGGTGCTGGTGCCGGCACTGCGGCGACTGCTGCCGGCCGGGACCCTGCGGGCCGCGCCCGGGCTGCCCACGACCATTCTCAGCCGGGGTCTGTTGACGTTCGCCTTCTTCGGGGCGGATGCCTTCGTCACCCTGGCTGTGGTGACCGTGCGCCACCACACTGTGGCTGCGGCAGGCATCGTGGTGACCGTCTCGACGCTGTCCTGGACGGTCGGGGCATGGATCCAGGCCCGCCTCAATCAGCGGTGGGAGGGCCGCCGGCTGGTGCGGGTGGGGCTGAGCCTCGTGGTGGTCGGGGTGGGCGGCATGATCGCGGTCCTCGAACCCCCGGTGCCCCTGTCGGTGGCCTACCTGTCCTGGGCGGTGGCCGGGCTCGGCATGGGGCTGGCCTATGCGCCCACCACGCTGATGATGCTGCGCGAGGCGCCCTCCGGCCGGGAGGGTTGGGCGTCGGCCTCGTTGAACCTCTCTGACGTACTGGGAGCGGCCCTCGGTGCCGGGCTGGGCGGTGCCGCCATCGCGGTGGGGGCCGCCAGGGGATGGCCGTTGACCACCGGGGTCACCGTGGCCTTCGCCCTGCCCGGTGCGGTGGCCGTCCTGGGTATCGCCCTCACCGGTCGCCTGCCCCTGCGCGCCGACCGCCTGGCCGTCGACGACCGCCCTTGAGCGGTCCCGCCCCCCGGCGCGCGCCCGGGCGCCGGCTCCGGGGCGTGGTCCGGCCGCTCAGTGACAGACGGTGCCGACCGGGGGGAGCCCTCCACCGGTCAGGTAGGTGGTGACCGCCCGGCTCATGCAGGCGTCGTCCGGTCCGCTCAGCAGCCAGGTGTGGCCCCATCCGTCCCAGGTGAGCAGTGCGGCCACCGGGAAGATGGCGGCCAGGTGGCGGGCACCGACCAGCGGGGTGATCGGGTCGCCGCTGTTGCCGATCACCAGGACCGGCGGTGCCCCGGCGGGATGGACGTCCACCACGGTCTGCCGCCCCGCCGGCCACGAGACGCACCCGCCCATGTTGTAGATGACCGCGTAGGCGCCGATGAGCGGGTACCGGGCGTGCAGGGCCGTGGCCAGGGACCCTGCTGCGATCGGCCCTGGGTGCACGGCAGCGTCGTTGCAGGTGATGGCCCACTGGGGGTCCACCAACGGTGCCCCGTCGATGTCGATGGCGGACTCGAGGGCGATGGATCTCAAGGGTGCGCCGTCGCCGTGGTCGGCGGCCACCAGCGCCGACTCGTAAGAGGAGGTGAAGGCGGGCACGCCCAGGGCGTACAGGGTGGCGGTGTCAAGGTCCCCCACGGTGACCGGTTCGGTGTCGCCACCCCCGGGGGCCGGCAGGGGGTGCCGGGTCAGGGACGCGGCGAGCCCGGAGAAGAACGCCGTCGGGTCGGGGCCGAGGGGGCACGACGGGGTGGCTGCGCAGGTGGCGAACAGGTGGGCGAGGGACTGTTCGGCGACCGGGGCCTCCTCGATGGCCTGCCGGGTCAGGGAGGCGTTGATGTCCACGGCACCGTCGAGGACCATGGTGGCGACTCGGTGGGGGAAGAGCTCGGCGTAGACGGTACCCAGCACGGTCCCGTACGAGATGCCGTAGAAGCTGATGGTGGCGAGGCCGAGGGACTGCCTGATCCTGTCCATGTCGCGCGCGGTGTCGGTGGTGTCGATGAACGGTTCGAGGTCGGGTGCCTCCGCCCGGCAGGAGCGGGCCATGGTCGTGAACGCCGTGCTCCCCGGTAACGGCCGACCGGGCGCGGCCGGCACCGGATCCGCGCTGGTCAGCGCGGACGGCGGGGTGCCGCAGCGGAGCGGGTCGCTGGCCCCGGTTCCCCGCGGGTCGAAGGTCACGATGTCGAAGTCCTGACGGATGGCCGGGGGCAGCAGGCTGAGTGCCACCGGGAGGATCTGGTTGCCGCTCTCCCCGGGTCCGCCGGGGTTGAAGACCAGTGTGCCGTGCGGACCGGAGGGATCGAGGGCCGGGGCCCGGGTGACAGCAATGGCAATCGAGGCGCGGTGCGGGTGTCGGTAGTCGACCGGCACGGCGACGGTGCCGCACTGGATGGCGGAGCCTGCGCCGCACAGCGACCACACGATCGCCGGTGCCGATGGGAGCGCGGGCAGGTGATCGGAGGAGGCAGTGGCCGTGGTCGACGCCGCCGGGCCGCCGGCCGGGCTCCCGCACCCTGCGACCAGGGCCAGGAGGAGGACGACCGCCACGGAGGCACCGTTGCGCCGGCGGCAGATCGGGGGCAGCATGGGACGCGACGGTACCAGTGGGTGCCCACAATCGGGGAGGGGGAGCGGTGCGTATGCCAGGGCTCACCCGCGATCCCCAGGAATGATTGGGGGAGCAACAATGTTGGACCGACCGTGCAGGCACTGACCCTCCCTTCGCGGGTCCGGATCCCGCGGCGCACCGAGGTGGGCGCCGGGGAGCTGAATGCGGCCCGAGTGCTGGCCATCGGCGCGGTGATCGCCTACAACTGGTGGGTCGTGGTGCTGTTCGTGCCGGGGCTGATGCCGTCGGTGAACGGCTTCTTCTCCGACCTCGAGGCCGACGGCCGGCCGCACGCCGCCCTGATGTCGGGGGCCGACCTCGTCGCCGGCCTGTTGATGCTCGCCGCTCTGTTCCTCCGCGGTCCGATGGCCGACGGAGGACGTCGCCGGGAGTGGAGGTGGATGGTCGTGTTCGCTGCTGCCGGTGCGGTGGGCGGTCACTACACCTACGCCTGTTCGGAGGGGTTGAGTGCCACCTGCCGGCGGTTGGAGTGGCACCTTCAGCTCCCCCTGCACCACTACGTCCACATGGTCTCGGGCATCGTCGAGTTCGCTGCCCTGACCACTGCCGCGGTCATCGCCATGCGCCGGACCCGTGGCGACGGCACGGCTTGGGCACGGGCCTACTCGGGCCTGGTCACGGTGCTGGCGGTGGGGTACCCCCTGCTCGCGCTGGCCTACCTGACCGACCGGTTGGGGACGCTGGTGGAGCCGATCTTCTTCGTCGCATTCTCGGTGATGTTGCTGGCGGAGGTCTTCGAACCGGTCGGCCGCCGGGTCCCCGCGCCGAGCTGGGCCGAGCGGGTGGCCGCACGCGGGGCGGGCTCTGCGACCCCGTAGCCGATCCGGGGCCCGGGTACCGGGGCGTCGGCAGAGCACTCCGATCGTGCCTGATCGGGCACCCCATCACGTGCCCGAATCGACCCGATCGGAGCCTTTCGGACGACAAGTGGCGCGGTGGACGCCCTTTGCGCCTAGGGTAGTGAGGTCGTCGACCCAATCACGCGGGCCGATGCATGTAGGGCTTCACAATGGATCCCCGCGTTACCGTGCGTGAATTTCAAGGAGACTCAGTTATGGGTGTAGGTGCAGTTAAGTGGTTCAACGCCGAAAAAGGTTTCGGTTTCATTACGCCTGACGGCGGCGGGGATGATCTCTTCGTGCATCAGTCCGAGATCCAGATGGAGGGCTTCCGCGACCTCGCGGAGGGCCAGCGTGTGGAGTTCGAGACGAAGCAGGGTCAAAAGGGCCTGCAGGCGAGCCAGGTCCGCAAGATCTGATTCGATCCCTCGGGTGTCGGACCCGACGCCGCTGCTGGTTCTCCGGTAGCGGTCGTCGGGTCGACATCCCTCGGGAGTCGTAACCCCCGGTGGCTCACGCTGCCGGGGGTGTGTTGTCCGTGCCGGGGGCTCCCGAGGGAGCAGCCCCGAAGGTTGCTGCCGTGGCAGTCACGGTTCCGTCTGACGACGTCGAGCCTTTGACCATGACGAGGTCCCCTTCTTCCAGCGCGGAGCTCGACCTTCGGCGCGGAGCTCGACACTGCAGTGGATCCGTCCTCGTAGACCGTCGCCAGCGTGCTGTGGCGTCCTGGCGAGTCGCAAGAACGGGGACCCTCTCGGTGGGGACGTGCCAGGGGCCCGACCGACGAGGTGTCGGTCGGGCCCCTGATTCGGAGGCATGATGCCCCGCCGGGTGGTCCGGACGGGCGTCAGCCGCCGATCACCATCCGCTGCACCCACCCTGATCGGGCGGGTAGGACTGGATGTGCTCGGCCACCATGATCTGCTGGTCGGGCGTCGCTTCCGCACCTTCGGGCGCGTACTGCAGGCCCCCGAAGGCGTCCCAGTTGGCCCGGGTGATCCCGAGCCCGCCGCTGAACCGGCCCCCGTTGGAGGTCCAGTTGCCACCCTCCTCGCACATGGCGACGCGTTCCCACGCTGCCCGTTGGGCAGGAGTCACGGTGTCGACGGGCCCCGCCGGCGGAGCCGGAGCGGGAGCGGGCACGGTGGCCGGAGCCGGCACTGCCGCCGGCACGGTCCCGAGGATCCCGATCGGACGACCGGAGAGCAGCGATGCGGCCAGATCGAACGAAACGTCCGAACCGCTGGCCTGTGGGCTGCCCACCGCCGGTGTGTGGAATGCCGTCAACTGATCGGCCGGCATGGCGGTGGCTGTGGTGGTCCCGGAGGACCTGGTTGTTACTGCCCGGGCAGACTGCACGGAGGCAGCCTGCGTCAGGGTGCTGACGGTGATGAGGGCGACAGGAATGATCGCCACGAGTGCAATGCGGGTCCGCACGGCACCTCCCTTCGTAGGGCGCGCGAAGCGCCTTCCTCTGCTCGGTGTTGGCGGGCTCCGGCCATTGCATTCGGTCCCCGGACGGCGAGCGGGAAGGCTCGTCCGTCCTGGCTTCACGCCGTAGGGTGTGCGGCCGGTGTTAGTTACGCCCAGGATTGCGTCGTGGTGACACCACTCATTTCATTACTGGTCAGTGTTCGATGTCTGCTGCACCGGTGGCTCGGGGCCACGATGCCGCGCCGACCCGAGCGACATGCTCGGTCCGTGCTGCTGCTGCTGCCAGTCGGTTGGCCCGACTCCCGGCAGGGCGGCCCTATTGCTCGGCAGCCTCGTCAGCACAAGTGCGCTTCCAAAGAGTATACCTGGTTGAGCCCAGATATGTGTACACCACTCAAAATACCATGGATGAACTGGTCCTTTGTGTTGGAAAAACACCAGATTTCACGGGCTGGCGGCGCATTTCAGGGGGCAATAACCGGGTCTGTTCTTTGAGTAATTTGACTAAGGCGGATCTTCGTGTGAAGCCACCCCGATGGTCGTGCTCGAGGACGTGGGCCGCCATCGCTCGATGCCCGCCGGGAGCCGATCCGGGGGAGCCGACTCGGGAAGGCTAGGGGTCGACCCGGGGCACGCCGCCGGTGACGGTGATCCGGCGCAGGAACAGCGGTCGGCTGTGGGGGAAGCCGACCTCTCCCGGTAGCCAGGCGGCGAAGGCCATCCACAGGTTGCCCTGGGAATCGGTGAAGAGGGACGGCCCCCCTGGGCCGCTGAACCCGGACTGCGAGGCGAGCAGCGGTTGGGCCGACTGGTCCGTGCACGGCCCGAGGGGTCCCGCGCAGGTGGCGTAGCCGATGGCATAGCTCACCGTCTTCCAGTCGCTGCCCGAGTAGAAGAGCAGGTACTGGCCTCCGGAGTTGATCATCGCCGGGCCCTCGATGGTGCCGTGCTGCCATGCCCGGGTGGGGACGAGCAGCGGTGTCGGCGAGGAGCCCACCAGAGCGGTCCCGTCGGGAGCCAGCTGCTGGGACCACAGGGTGGCCGGCTGGCCGCCGGCGCCCTGTGACTTCCACACCAGGTACGGCGTCCCGTCGGAGTCGACGAAGGGGACGGGGTCCATCGAGCCTCCGAGTGCCAGTTGGCAGGCGATCGGCGCCTGCGAGTCGTCGAAGTAGGGGCCCTGCGGATCGGTGGCCACGGCGGCGGAGATGCACTGCTCGTTGCTCGATCCGTAGATGGCCGAGTAGTAGAGGACGAAGGTGGTTCCGCGCTGGAGGACCGAGGGCGCCCAGGTGGCGCCGGGCTTCGCCCACGGGGCAAGGTGGGGGAGGGCGTCCCCGACCGTGGTCCAGTGGGTCAGGTCCACCGACTGGACGATCTGGATGTTGCCGGCGGCCGAGTTGGTGGCGAAGGCGTAGTACAGGCTGCCCACCGGCAGGACGAACGGATCGGGGAAGTCGAAGGGGTAGGCCAGTCCGCTGCCCGGGTCCTCCAGCGACAGGCACGCCGACGACACCGAGGTCAGCGAAAGGACCGCGGCCGGGAGGTTGGCCGTAGCGATGGAGTCGGATGCGTCGAGCACGCCGGACAGGCAGCTCTGCAGGGAGGAGATGTCGAGCGTCTGCAGGGAGATGGTCTGTGACGCGGAGCTCAGGCTCGCGTTGGTCGCGGTGACGGCGGCGGCGGTCCGGGCCACCGCCTGGCGCCTGGCGTCCCGGGCCCTGGTCGTCGAGGCGAGCTCGGCCGCGGTCGCCCGCTCGGACGACCGGGTCTGGCCCAACTGGTGCTCGGCAATGGCCAGCGAGTGTTGGTCATGATGGAACTGCCACTGCACGGCGACGTCGAAGGCGATGACGGCCAGCAGCACCGAGCCGAGGACGGCGAGCACGACGACCGGCGGGTGGTCGGGGTGGAAGAGGCGCGCCGGTGGCCGGGGGGCGGTCGACCGTTCCTTTTCGACGCCGCTGGGTGGAGGTGCCTCCTCGGCCCGGACCGTCACGGCAGGGACGGATCGGCGGCGAGGCACGTGTGCGACGCACCGGTGATGGTGGCCGAGGCGCCGGCACTGTCTCCCAGCGCGATCTGGTTGAGGGCCTCCTCGACGCTCGAGAGACAGGAGTCGAGATCCGAGATGTTGATCCCCTTGGCGGAGACGTCGGCCTGGGCCGAGGCGAGCTCGCGGCGCTCGGTCCCGAGCTGGGCGGACTCGCCAGCGAGTGCGACGGCGGCGGACCGTGACTGGGCGGTGACTGTCGACAGCTCGGACCGGGTGGCATCCAAGCGGGTGGAGGCGTCGCTCAGTTCGGTCCGCTCCGATCCGAGCGACGCCTCGGTGCTGTGCAGCGTGGACAGCGAGGCGATGCCCGCGCCGACGGCCGCGGCCAGGAGGACTAGGCCAACAGCCAGGGTCGCCAGCCAACCCTTCCACCGGCGGAGGTGCGCCACCAGGGCCTGCCTCGATGTCCGCTCGCCGTGTGTGACCATGTGGGTTCCGTGCCCGGTTCGACGTGGGGATGGGGAAGGCTGCGAGGCCCCGGCCCCGCCACGATGCGGACTGCCGAAGGGCATTGTCACACCAAACGGAAGGGAAGAATCGTCGCGCCGTCGCGCCGTCGC
>PLHF01000020.1 GCA_003138855.1 Acidimicrobiaceae bacterium
GGGTTACTGCACAGCCGTCACCGCCGACAACATCAGCGCTTCGAGCTGACAGCACACTAGGTCCCGTCCATCCAATCAGCGTGGCCGAGGACCGCACGACGGTCTGTTCTTCATGGTGTTGCGGCTTACTCGCGATCGCGGGCATGAATCGCGGCACAATGGGAGACCTCGCCGACACCTGCCCCACCCAGCCGGCATCGATCTGGGACGCAGTCGTCACGCCTTCGATGGTGCCAAACCCTCTTGTTGGGCCATGATCGCGGCCTGCACCACCTGGAGGTCTGAAGGGTCCATGGCCAACGGGCCACCGGCCACCGGAACCTGCCAGACATGTGTCATGAAAGGCGTGCGCCCGGCGTGGACCGAGCCCGAGGCGCACGGAGTGAATCCGTCGATCTGATGGGTGGTGGTCGAAGTGCAGAGATTCGTGTGGGCGTGCCACTGCAACAGACAGCCGTAAGGCATCGGCCCCTTGCTCATCCCGGGCATAAGGTACATGGCGGCCACCAGCACGGGACCATTGGGGGTGAAGGCGTAGACGAGTGAGTCGACGTGATCGGGGCTCAAGACGTCTTGGCCGTTCATGTACTTGAGGTTGACGTAGTGGACGACCGGGTACGCGGTGCTTGTCACGGGGAAGTAACCGTCGGCTATGGCGACGCTGAGGGTCCGGTACTTTGCCACTGCAGCTGACGTGGCCTGGACGTACTGCACGGCGCCAAGGTACTGGGCGGCCGTTGGAGCCGTGCTGCAATTGGGCGTCTGCATGGCATGGCCTTTGTCGGTTGCATCCGAAACCGAGGTGAGCAATGTCGACTCGGACGTGGGGAGCGCCGGTCCGGCGTACTTCCAAGTCGGGTCGGTTACGCCAAGGCCGGCCATGCCAGACATGTCCATCGAGTTTGCCGGTCTCGCGGCCTTCGGCGTGGCGACCAATCCCTTGCTGGATGTCGAGCCCGGTCTGGCCATCACCATGCCCGCCATTCCCGTCGAGGAGCGTGTATCGATCGCCGCGGCTGAGGCGTCGGGGACCAGCGCCACCGAGGCGGGTACGACTGCGAGCGCCACGACCCCGATCGTGGCCCAACCCTGGTGGTTGGCGAAGAGAGAGGCCAGGGGCACCGGCGCGCCGGCCGGGTCGAGGGCGGTGGGCAGGAACGCCATCCCTAGCAATACCAAGAGCGGTCCGGCGTTCGGGTCCGTGGCCATCCCGGTCAGTATCCCGCCCAAGGCCTGGCCGGTGAACCAGAACAGCACCCCTACGGCCATCCCCGCACCCACAAAGACGTCCGCGCGCCGCGTGACGAAGGGGCCTAGGCCGATGGCGAGAAACGCCGTTGCCAGCAGCACGCTGGCCGGGGTGCCCGCGCCGGTGAAGGCGTGCCCGATGGAGTCGAGGAAGTGGGCGTACCACCCGGGCTGCCCGTAGGCCATTCCTGTCAAGGAGTCATGGAGCCAACCGGAGGATCGATTCTGCGGCATGAACTGCAGTACGGCGTAGGACACCCATATGGCCGCCCACACCCACAGCCCGCCAACCGCCCCGAGCCGCCCCCGCCCGACCGCCGATGACGAGAGACCGGTGGGAGCGGGAGCCTCGGCACCGTTCTCCGGCCCCGGGGAGGTCGCCCCCGACTCCCGTCGGGCCGGCCAGACGAGCATCCCGATGACGGTGTAGAGGAGCACGGCCCCCGGCGCACCCATCAGGGCATTGGCGTGCCCGGTGAAGATTCCACCGAAACCCTCGCCGAACCACCAGACACCGAAGGCCCAGGCGAAGGACACGGCCAGCGCCGGCCTCACTGTTCGGCGGAAGAGCAGTCCGACGCCGATGGCCAGTTGCGTCAGGCCGAAGAGGGTGTTCCACAGGGGGACGTCGCGGGCAAGGAAGTGCGACATATGAATGATGGAGGACCCTATTGCGGCCGGTTGTCCCGCGGCGTTGGGAGCGATGACCATCGACACGAAGTCCGTGCCGAACATCCGGGGCTGGAACTGCAGGGCGGCGTCGACGATCCAGACCACGCCCAAGACGACCTGGATGGTCCGGACCGAGACGCCCAGCCGGCCGGCCAGGGTGAGCGGGGGTGAACCGCCGCCGGTGGACGGTCTGACTTCCGCCTCGCGTTCGGTGCTGGCCATAGTGGTCCCTCCTGTTCGACGAGACCCCCCGAACCTGCGCGGTCAGAGCGTAGACCCGACGTGCCCGCCTGTTCGCTCAGCCCGGGATCCTGACGTCTTCACGGGATCGGACGTGTCTCCATGAAGTTCCGGTATGCCACGGTCGCGAAGCGCCACCCAACCGATAGGGGACACGGGCATCCGACCGGGATTGCTGAACGAGCGCTAGGCGACGAAAGGAACTTGGTCGAACTCCCGGTAGCTCGCCAGCATCGATCCTTTTGCATCGAGGATTTCGACATCGGCCGGAAAAGCCATGCCTCGAGGCTCGAAGAACAGAACAATTCCATTGTCCACTGTGTCGACCAAGACGAAACCGTCAGCAAAGGTCATCCGAACGAGTTTGGCTTGTTCTGCTCCGTTCCCTTCGACATTTCCTCCTGCC
>PLHF01000061.1 GCA_003138855.1 Acidimicrobiaceae bacterium
GGCTGGTATGCCTCGGTCGGTGACACCGGAGAGCCGGTGTAGTCCCCGTAGCTACCCTCGAAGGTCACCAACACGTCGGCGGAGTTCTGGAAGCACTGGGGGACCGCTGTCCCGGCGTTGAGGGCGGTGAGCGCCCCGGGGTGGGCCTGCTTCACATAGGAGCTGAGGGCCGCGTAGTCGGCGGCGTAGAGGTTCGATGACGGCGTCGGCCCACACTGGTCGGCGCCCTCGTCGAAGAAGATCCCGCCGAGGTCGGATCCGTAGAACTGGTACCACGCGTTGACGTCGGCCTCGGCCTGCGGGAGCCAGGCCTGAAGGCCGGTCAGACCCGATCGGGTCAGGAGCCCGTTGGGCTGGCCGGTGATCGGGCTTCCCAGGTAGCCGGTGTCCACATATCCGAGCACCTTGCTGCCGGCGGCGTGCGCCCCTTGAATCGCCGAGGCCCAGGCCGGCACCGCCTGGGAGTCCGGGCCACTGTCCACGTTGGCCACGACGATCCCGACCGTACCGGGCTGGGAACCGTCCAACTGCGCCCAGGCACCCGGGTTGGCGGACGGGTCGATGTAGGCCGGTACCGCGAGCTGCTGAGCGAGGTTCGAGTTGGCGGGCTGCCCGGGGTCGGCGCCGCTGACGGCGGCCGAGGACGGCAACGCCAACGCCACCAGGCATGCGATGGCTATCCCCGCCAGGTACGTCTTGTACCTGCCCAATCGGTCCAACTTCATCGGGCGGGGCGAAGACAGGGTTGATGCCATGCTGTTGAGCCTAGGTATCCTGCCTCCGGCTATCCACCCTGGATCTTGTCCTATGGCACCCCTGCCCTGGTGCCGATCACCCCTTGGAACGCGATGGCGCAGGGACTTGGGACTCCACCTGTCCGGAGGCGGGTCCGACTCTGTCGAGCCGTGAGGCATCGGCCCAGCTCAAGGGCCGGACCGACGTTGGGTTGCCCGCAGTGNNGGTTCGAGCACCGGAGGCCACTGTCTCCGGAGGCCACTGTGCAGGGGTATCGCAGGGGTGCAGTAGCGACGGTCGTGCTCATCGTCCTCGGCGCCGCAGGCGTGTGGGTATCCGGGCCATTCGAAGGGGCACCCGGGAGCCCTCCCACCCCGGGCCGGAAGGTGGCCAACGGAATGCACGGTGCCCGGAAGTGCAGCCTCGGCTTCGCCTTCGGCCTGCGGTGTCGTGGGTCGGCCGCTGCCACCCCCACCACTACTTCCCCTACATCGAGGTGGGAGCGGTGGAGAGCCACCGTCCGGACCACCCGTAGTTTCCTGCTTCAGACCTGGGCAGCGTGATGCCGGGCTACTCATCCGAGCGGCACCACGGAGAGCCAGAACATGGTCCACGACACGACCCTGGCCGCCTATGCCCACTCGCTCGGCCTGGGATGGGCCCTGAAGAACGGTGACGACCCGAGCTTTGCGACAGGGATGCAGCCGGTGAGCGACTTCGTCGTCGACGAGCAGTGCCACCAGTAGAACGCCTCCGCTTCCTCCGCATCGGCAAGGCAGTGCTCGAGGTCGAGTACAACCTGGGCACGAGCCAGTTCTGCCCGGATGGCAACGCCGCCAACGAGGACGCCAAGGCAATGAACGTCAATCCCATCGGCGGACCCTAACCCTGCCGTTGAGGTTCTGGCTCCGACTGTCCACCGTGACCGTCTTGCCCAGGTTGCGGAGCCGGCCGACGTCGTGGCCGTGACCCTGAGCGGGCCGGGCCGGTGGGCAAGGTTCCATAAGGCAGCGCGTCGATGACCGAGGCGAGCACGGGCTCAGTCGCCCACTATGCGGGTTCCGGATGGGTGCCGGTCATCCGGACCTCGACGAGGTGGGCCGGGGATCTCCGTTCGGGAGTGCCGGCGTCGCTTCACCGCGTGGTCCTCTTCACTCCTTCACTCCGTCCCGGGGCATCGAGGTCGCACATCGGCTTGCTCGGCTCACCGTGACAGCGTCAACTTCGATCGGCCTGAGCGGCCGTCTCGCGGCGGTCGGTGCCGACCGGGACGATGGTCGCCCCTCGACTCTTGACTTCTTGGAGCATTTCTTCTCCCCCAGGCAGTTTCGGGCCACCACACCCACCGCCACGATGCCCGGCTCGACCAGGACGATGGGGCGTTACTCGAACCCGTCGGCCGCTCCGCCGGGTCCTTGGTCTGTCGGAGCGCCTTGTCGAGTTGGTCGGGGGGCAGTCGATCAGCTGCAGGGCTGGCGTCCGCCGTCGAGGTTGACGTTGAACAGGGCGCCGTTGAACCCGGCTGCGATGTCCGCCGGGCAGAAGGAGCTGGTCGGAAGGTTGTACTCGGCGTTGAACACCGCTTTGTGACCCTGGTAGGCGCTGAGCTGGTTGCAGGTGCCGTACTGGTTGCACTGCTCGGTCAGCACCCCGTCGGCCAACGACGCCATGTCGGCGGCGTAGCTGTCACCGGTGTCGTCGGGGTTCTTGATGATCCAGCCCAGCCCGATGCCGTGCATGTAGTTGGCCAGGGTCGTCATGTACTGCTCCTCGATGGCCTTGGTCAACTGGAAGCCGGTGGTGTCGGTGTAGCTCTCGTCGATGTCCGTCTCGACAGCGTCGAAGCCCTTCTGCTGACACTGCTGGGAGATCATGTTCTCGATGATCGTGACGGTCTGGGGGTTGCCGATGTCGAGGTACTCCTCGGGGTAGCCGGACACCTTGGCGCCGAGCGCGCCCGCCGCTTGGAGCTGGGCATAGTACGTGGTCGCGGTGCCTTCCTGGGCTGCCGTGTAGTAGCTCCCGGCGGAGCCGACCTCGATGTAGCAGATGACGTGGTCCCCTGCGGCATGTAGGGAGGTCACCGTGCTGGCCGGATTGAGGATTCCGTCGATGTCGTACACCACCGGGTCGGGCGCGGGCTGGCCGTTCGGCAGCGTTGCCCCGGTGCCCATGTCGCTGGTGCTGGTGAGGCTCAACGGGTGGCCGATCTCCCACTGCCATGGCACGTTCCCCAGTGGTGGGCTCCAGTATGCCGGTGCCGTGTTGGATACCGCCTGACATGCGGACGGCAGAATCACCGTCCCGGCCAGGGCGATGGCCACTGCCGCGTTCCTACCCAATCTCCTCATGCTTTATCGGTCGTAGCGTTCGTCGCGGTCTTGGATCAGAAGCAGCGTCCGGCTTCCACTACTCCACGGTCACGGTCTTGGCCAGGTTGCGGGGCCGGTCGACGTCGTGGCCGTGCGCTTGTGCAAGCCAGTAGGCAAGGAACTGCAGGGGCACCGCGTCGACGACCGGCGAGAGCATCGGCTCGACGGCTGGTACCCACAGGACGTGATCGGCCAGGGCGGCCGTCTGGTCGTCGCCGTCGTTGCCGACCAGGACAATGGTCGCCCCCCGACTCTTGACCTCTTGGATGTTGGAGCACAACTTCTCCCACAGGCAGTTGCGGGTGGCCACGCCGACCACCACGGTGCCCGGCTCGATGAGGGCGATGGGGCCGTGCTTGAGCTCGCCGGCCGGGTAGCCCTCTGCCCGCAGGTAGGAGATCTCCTTCAGCTTGAGCGCGCCCTCCAGGGCTACGGGATGGCCGACGTGGCGACCGAGGTAGAAGAAGTCCCGGGCCTCGGCCAACTCCTGGGCCACCTCCGCCACGTCCTTGGTCCGCAGGAGCACCTTGTCGAGATGGTCGGGGAGTCCGAGCATCTGGTCCGTGACCGCGCCGATCTCGCTGGCGGAGAGGGTCCCACGGGCCTGTGCCAGCACCAGAGCCAGTAGTTCGAGGGCCACGATCTGGGTCAGGTGGGTCTTGGTGGCGGCCACGCCGATCTCGGGTCCGGCCCTCGTGTAGAGGACGCCGTCGGCCTCGCGGGCCATCGACGAGTCCACCACGTTGGAGACCACCAGCACCTTGGCTCCCAGGGCCCGAGCCTCCCGAAGCCCCTGGAGGGTGTCGACGGTCTCGCCGGATTGGCTGACCCCGATGGTCAGGGTGCGATGGTCGAGGATCGGGCGGCGGTAGCGGAACTCACTGGCGATGTCGACCTCGGTGGGCAGTCGTGCCCACTCCTCGATGGCGTACTTGGCCACCAGGGCGGCGTGGTAGCTGCTGCCACAGGCGACAATGCAGACCCGGTCGACGGCACGAAGGTCGTCCTCGCTCAGCCCGGCTGCCTCGTCGAGGGTCAGCATCCCGTCGGCCCGGCGACGGCCGAACAAGGTGGCTGCGACTGCATCAGGCTGCTCGTGGATCTCCTTGGTCATGAAGTCGTCGTACCCACCCTGGCGCGACGCCGTCACGTCCCAGTCGATGCTCAGTGGCGTCGCCTTGGCCTCGGCTCCGTCCAGGGTGGTCACCCGCACGGATCCCGGGCGGAGCTCGGCCAGCTGGTCGTCTTCGAGGGCGAAGAGCCGGCGCGTGGAGCCGAGCAGTGCCGGGATGTCCGAGGCCAGAAACGAAGCGTCGTCACCCAGCCCGATAATGAGGGGGGACACCCGGCGGGCGGCCACCACCAGCTCGGGCTCGTCGGCGTGTACCGCGGCCACTGCGAAGGATCCCCGGACCCGTCGCAGCGCGAGGCGCAAGCCCTCGACAAGTGTCGATCCCCGGGCCATCTCCGCCTCGACGAGGTGTACCAGGACCTCGGAGTCGGTTTCGGAGGCTAGCACGTGCCCGGTGGCCACCAACCCGATGGCCAGGTCGGCGTGATTCTCGATGATGCCGTTGTGGACCAGGGCCAGTCTGCCTGTGCAGTCGAGGTGGGGGTGGGCGTTGACCGTCGTCGGCTCACCGTGGGTGGCCCACCGGGTGTGTCCGACTCCGCTGCTGCATCGTGGGGGCGCATCCTCGCCGAGCACCCGGAGATCGTTCACCGAATGGGTCCCCTCGGCTGCCCTCGTCCGCCAGAGGGTGCCACCGGTGACGAGGACCACGCCGGCTGAGTCGTACCCTCGGTATTCCAAGCGGCCCAGCCCTTCGAGGAGCAGTGGCAAGGCGTCGTCGACGCCGATCACTCCGATGATTCCGCACATGTTCTTAGGTTCCTGACTGCCAGAGGTCCGCAACGGCCTCGGCGATGGGAGTGGTTGGGACCCACTGGAGGTGGCGCCGGAGGAGGGTGACGTCGGCCTGCTGCCAGGGCACGGCCGCCGAGCGCCGCGAACCACCGACCGACTCGAAGACATCCCCTTCGAACCCTGCGGCGTCGGCCAACAACTCCACCATGGAGCGGCACGACATCGCCACGCCTCGCCCGACGTTGAGTACCGGGTGGGCGTCGATGTTGTGGATCGCCCGGAGGGCGGCTGTGGCCACGTCGGTACTGGCCAGGAAGTCACGGAATGAACAGAGCGGCCCCAGGGTGATGTAGGAACTCCGTGAAATGAGGGCCCGATTGATCTCCCGCGCCGCGGTGCCGGCAAGGGAGTTGGCCGGTGCCGACCTGCCGACAGGGTTGAAGACCCGAAGCACCGTGGCGCGGATGGCACCTCTGGTCACCATGTCCGTCACCAAGTCGGTGGCCTCGAGCTTGGTCCTCCCATAGTCGCCTACCGGGCGGGCAACGGCGGACTCCTCGATGGCGATGCCCTCGGGCTGACGTCCGTACTCGGCGGCCGATCCCATGTGGACCAGCGGGATGGGCTCGGTCACGGACAGTGCCATGACCAGCTTTTCGACCACCGTGGCGTTGGCCGCCTCGAGTAGCTCCGGCGAGCCCGACGTGCACCCGACGCAGTTGATGATCGCGTCCGGCTTGGTGTCGGCGAGCAGCGACACGAAGTCCTCTGCTGAGGCACGTACCAAGTCCATCGGCTGCCACCTGCCATTGGCCGACGTCCGGAGGCGCGACGGATGCCTGCTGACCGCCACCAGAGTGGGTGAGTCGCCCGACCTCTCGATGGCCTCGCGCACTTGGTTACCCAGGAACCCGTTGGCGCCGAGAAGGAGATACGTGGTCACCGAAGACTCGGAAGCAACCGCGGACCGAGAACGTCGAACTCACGGTTCGCCTGGTCGTAGTCGTCGGGTCGTCCGATGTCGAGCCAGAACCCGTCGAAGTGGTAGCTGGCCGGCAACGTTCCCCGCTCGATGAGGTCGAGCATCAGCTCGTCGAAGCCGTAGGGGAGGCCGGGGGTGTACCGCTCGAGGTGTCGCTTGCTGACACCGTAGATCCCCATGCTCACCGAGTAGGTCAGGGGTGGCTTCTCGGTGAAGCAGGTGACCTTGTGATCTACGACGTCCAGTACGCCGAAGTCGACCTGGTGGACGCGTTCGTAGGTGGCCACTGTCAGCGGTGCGCCGGAGGCGATGTGATCGTCCATGAGGTCGGCGTAGTCCAGGTCGGTGAGGATGTCACCGTTCATGAGGAGGAAGTTATCGGGCAGTTGATCCAGGACCATCAGTGCGGGCCCGATGGTGCCGAGCGGTGACTCCTCGTGGACGTAGTCCACCTCGATACCCCATTGGGACCCGTCGCCGACATAGGCGCGGATGAGCTGACCCAGGTGGCCGATGGCCAGTGTGGCCTTCCGGAAGCCCTTCGATGCCAGTTGGCGGAGGACGATCTCGAGGATCGAGTACTGCTCGCCGATGGGCACCAGTGGCTTTGGGATGACGGTGGTGTACGGGCGCAGGCGGACGCCCTTGCCTCCGGCCAGTATCACCACCTGTCGGGTATCGGTGGCGCACGGGTTGTCGATGAAGCTCGGGTCTGTCATGGTGATGCCCTTCTTCTCGGTAGTGCAGTCAGACGTTGTACTGGTCGGTCTTGTAACGGCTCAGGTTGTCGGGATTGCAGAACCACTCGATGGTGGAGTGGAGGCCTTCGGCAAGTGTGTGCGTCGGCTTCCACGACGCTGCCCGCTGGATGGCAGAACTGTCGGACACCAGACGGGTCACTTCGGAGCGCTCGGGGCGCAGGCGCTCCCCCTCGACGCGGATGTCCAGCGTGGTCCCCATCAGTTCGGCAATCAGCTTGACGGTGTCGGCTACCGAGATCTCCACGCCGCTGCCGGCATTGAAGGTCTGCCCGACGACGTCCTCGAGTGGCGCCTCGAGCATCGATTGGAAGGCAAGGGCGGTGTCGAGCACGAAGTTGAAGTCCCGTGTCGGGGTCAACGAGCCCAAGGCGATCTCCCGGCGGCCGGCGGCCAACTGTGAGATCACGGTGGGGATGACGGCGCGGGCCGACTGACGAGGACCGTAGGTGTTGAACGGTCGCAGGGTGATGATCGGGAGGTCGAAGCTGAGGTGGTAGCTCTCGGCCAGCTTGTCGGCGGCGATCTTGGAGGCGGAGTAGGGCGATTGGGCCTGGAGGGGATGATCCTCGGTGATGGGTACGATCTGAGCGCTGCCATAGACCTCGCTGGTCGAGGTGCAGACGATCCGAGAGGTCCCGAGCGCCCGACCCGCCTCGAGCACGTTGAGAGTGCCGCCGGCATTGGTCTCCAGGTAGGACCACGGAGCCTGGTACGAGTAGGGGATGGCGATCAGTGCGGCGAGATGGCAGACCATGTCGGCACCGGTCATCAGGGCCAGGACCGTGTCGCGGTCACGGACATCGCCCGGGACCACCTCGATGGCGTCCAGGGTGTGGGCGTCCAGGGACTCGAGCCATCCCCACGAGCCGAACGAGTTGTACTGGACCATCGCCCGGACGCGATAGCCCGAGCCGACCAGGGTCTCCGCAAGGTGGGAGCCGATGAATCCGTCGGCTCCGGTGATCGCTACGGTGGTGGACATCGGAATTGGATCGCTTTCTGTAGGTGGTTTGGACTAGTAACTCAGGGGCGACATCAGGACGCGCCGTGCCAGCACGGCCATGATGATGATCGCCGCCCCTATGGATACGAGCAGGGCGGTGAGCCCTGCCCACGGAGTGATATGGCTCCAGATGACCTCAGTGCCTGCCAGGGTTGCGCTGAGGATGGCGAAGGTGGCTGCCCAGCAGGTGAGGACCAGGTCGATCCGACCTGTCGAGCCCAGCAGCAAAGCGAGGAAGAAGGAGAGCCCGAGCGCCCCGACCGCGGCGAGTAGGAGCGGGACCATGGAGGCGTGCAGGTGGTGGCCGATCACCACGCCCGCCACGGACAGGACGGCCAGCGCCGCCACGTAGGTGCCGACCGACCGTCCGAAGGCCGACCGGATCTGGTGGCCGAAGTGGGTGAGATCGGGGCTCGTCGCCAGGGCGGACGTGGCCCGGCTGCGGAAGGAGCGCAGTTGCCACTCCATCAGCCCGAGGGTCAACAGCAATGGCGAGACAGCGATGATCAGGGCGCCGCCACTTCCGTTGGTCTCCTCGGCAAAGACGATGTACACCGAGGTCAGGAGCCCACAGCCCAGCCCGTAGAGGAAGTACTTGGCGGTCCGCTCCCGCACGGCCCGTTGCAGCGCGGGGCGCCGCCAGAGCGGTGACAGCACGTGTCGGTTGGCGACCGCGATGACCAGGCCGGTCGTCACCACCACCGACCACGCCGCCGCCCGGTGGCTGATGGTGACCGGAAGGAGCCCCGTGGCGGACAGCGACCCGACCGCGGCCGGCAGCATGCAGATCGCCAGTAGCCATTCGGCCTGTTGGAACAGGAGGATGCCGGCGGCGCCGATGTAGGCGGCCACACCTACCGCTATCACGACGCTCGCCTCGCTCCCTCCCAGTGTCCACCAGGCAAGCACCGCACAGCCGAGGCACACCACGGCGTTGATCAGTATCGAGCCGAAGGCCACCAGAGAGTCGCTCCGCTCGTCCCCCTGTCCTCGCAGTGCCCAGGCGACTGCGGCGACAGCTTGGCTGATGGCCCATGCAACGGTGAGGCCGACCGGGAGCACCCACCAGTGCGGATGCACAGAGAAACCACGCACGATCACCGGGAAGAACAGCGCAGGGAGGGCGAAGAGCGCACCGCGCATCAGGTCCAGTGGCCCTCCCATGGGCTCGCTCGCTGGAGCCGGTGCCTCGACGTGCTCGAACGGCAGGGATGCGTAGACGACATTGGCCGCGGCGAACACATCGGGGTAACCGAACGAGTCGACCGCCACCTGGCTGCTCATCCCGTGGGTCTCCAGTCGGGCGGCGATCTCCAGGGGGTCCACCGCGGCGGAGCAGGTGGCCGCCAGCTGTGGGTCACCCAGCACCCAGTCGATGAGCCCCCCGTCCGACCGATCGATGTCCGGTCGCTCGGCCTCCACGTGATGGATGGCCGGCTGGTCGATGTCGGCATCGAGCTCGACCTGGTCGCCCGCACCCGGCGTCGTCATGACCGGGACCCGCTCTCCACTGTGTCGCGCATGGGTTGAGTGCGGGCTTTGGGAACAGCGGCGAGCTCCGGGAAACCGAGCCTTCGGATCGGGGCCGGACCTTGGGCATCTCGCTCCCTGCGGCTCTGATCCTGGTCGCGCTCGAGAACGAGGGCGCTGGAGATCCGACCGGTCACCTCACGGTAGAGGTCCCCGAAGATGGCAAGGCTCTGTTCGAGCGTGAACATCGACAGGATGCGGGTGCGCGCCGCGTGGCCGAGGGTCTGGCGGAGCCCTGGGTCGGACAGAAGCAGGAGGCACGCCTCGGCTGTCTTCTCGGGGTTCTGGGGAGGCACGATGAAGCCGGCGTCGCCGGTGGCCTCTCTCACCCCCCCCACATCGGTGGCCACGGTTGGCTTGCCTGCGGCCATCGCCTCGATGAGGGTGTAGGGGAACCCTTCCGAGATGCTGGTCAGAAGCACGATGTGTCCGGAGTGGTAGGCATCCACTACTGACGCGGCGCGGCCTTCGAACGTGGCGGCGCCGGCCAGGTCGAGGGAGTCCCGCAGGGCGACGCAACGGTCGAGGTAGCTCTGGTTCTCCGCCGAGGCGCTTCCGAAGATGCGGAGCCGGGCGGCGGGCAGGGCCTCGCGCACCTTGGCAAAGGAGCGGATCAAGGTCTCGACGTCCTTCAGGGGGTCGATCCGACCCAACCAGACGAGGGTCGGATGGTCCGGTTCGGAATGGCTGGTGATGAAGTTCGCCGCGTCGACCCCGTTGTAGATCGGGTGGATGCGTTCCGGGGCGGCCCCGTTGGCCTCCAGCCATTGGCGGTTGTACTCGCTTCCCGGCGCGATGGCGTTGGCGATCTGGTAGCCGGCCCAGGTGAGGCGCTTGAAGAAGCGGAGCATGATGGATCGAACCGGAGCCGAGTAGGCCTGGGGCCCGTAGCTCAGGTACCGCTCACGCAAGTAGATCCCGTGCTCGCTCAGGACCAGAGGGGTGTTGCGGGACCAGTGGGCCCCGAGGGCCAAGAGCACGGAGAGTCCGTTGGCTGTGGCGTGGCAGAGATCCGCCTCGGGGGGCGGGGCGAAGAGAGGCCGCAGCTGATGCTCGATGAGCTCGAGGGCCAATCTGGCGTCGGCCACGGTGACCGGGTCCGGATCGGAGTCGGACGCGCGGTCGCCGGGCCCCGCCTGCCGCATGGACTCGAGAAGCACTTCCAGCGATTCCGTGGTCCGTAATGCGCCGACCATCGGGGTGTGCTGTGAGAGTGCGAAGAGGTGGTGGAGTGCGGAGAGGAACCTCGCCTCGCCGTCGGGCTCCACCAACGACGTCGCCAGTTGCTCGAATGTGGCACGGAGTTCCGCAGAGTTCCGCACCGACCGCTTGGGATGGGGCGCCGGGCCCCACAACGGGATGGAATGGAGAGCGTCGACGTTGTCGGGGAGTTCCCATGCGGGGTCGTGGTCGCCGCCGCCGCCGCCGGTGATGGCGTGGACAGTGAACCGATGGGGTGCCAGCCCTCGGACGAGCTGGTCGCACCAGACGCTGACTCCGCCTGGGTGATATGGGTAGGTGCCCTCAGAGAGGAGCGCGATGTCCATTGTGTTGGTGCCCTCTGTCCGCCTTGCGATGACCCGTCGGATGACGAGTCCGTTCGGCTTTGTCCTCGGGTATGACAGTAGAGAGGCGACTCCGATGTGAACACCCCAGACTTTGATGCCGGGGATCCGATCCGTCACCCGTCTCAGCATCGGTCGACCCGAGTGACATCTCGGGCGACCCTGTAAAGAGGATTCGCCCACCCTTGGACTAGGGCCGCGGGTCCGCGTGGCGCCGGTACGGCCGTGCCGACGTGGCCGTCTCCGGGAGAGCTCGGAAGCGGCACCTGGGCGGCGCCGGCGAAATGCCGGGGTCGGCCCCGGTGCGGGGCCGGAAAGTTCAGGGTGTCGATCCGACAGTGCAGGGTGGTGGAGCGACACCTCCGGGCTTACTGTGGCCAGAGGCCCTGGGGCGCACTCGGCGCGGGCTGCCGGAGGAAGGGCAAATCATTCTCATGACTCGACTTCGGCGATCCGTCGTTGTGCTCGCGATGACCACTGTGCTGGTGGCCACGTTGGTGTCGGTGGTCGCCCGCTCGGCGGCGGCCGCCACCCCGGTGCAGCTCAACCTCAACGTGCTCCTGATCGGCACGGGGTCGTCGGACCCGACCACTGCGGCGTGGCAGTCGGCGCTGAGCAGTGAGGGCGTGGCCTACACCTCGGTCACCGCCTCCGGGGGCTACGGCGCCGAGACGGTC